>DATDDC010000618.1:0-4709 GCA_036523995.1 Anaeromyxobacter sp. | reverse complement strand
GCTCTCCTGCGGCTGCGTGCGGGTGCCGAGGGGACTCGCGATGGCGTGCGCCGGCGATCCGGCCCACTGCCCGGACCACGGAACGCAGGTCCGCGTGGAGATCGCGCAGGCGCGGGCGCTCGACCGCGAGGACCTGGAGCGACAGATCGCGCTCGACGACGCCGTGGTGCTGGCCTTCGTCCTGCCGCTCGTCCTCGCGCTGTGGGTGGTGTTCTCGTGAGCGCGCGCGATCTCGTGCCGCCGGTCCCGCCGGCGACGAAGGCGGACCTCGAGGCCATCGACGAGCAGCTCCGCCAGGCCCTTGACCCGCTCGTCTGCGCGAAGTGCCAGCGCGACGTCCCCACCGGCGACGCCTTCACGCTCGACGGCGCGACCTACGACGCGGGCTGCGCGTTCGAGATCGCGGCGCTCTGGCTCTCGGATTTCCTCTCGCCGGCGTTCAGCCCCGTGGAGCTCACGGAGAAGCGGTACGCGGAAGCCTGGCGCGTCGTCGAGTCGCTCCGCGCCCGCGTGCTCGTCCGGATGGCGGAGGCCGCGCGCGTCGGGCTCATGATCGAGGGCGTGCGGCCGTGAGCGAGCCCCTCGTCACCGCGCGCTGCCCGACGTGCGGCGGCACCGGCCGCCTGGCCGATTCGCCGTGCCGGACGTGCCACGGTAGCGGCGAGGTCCCCGCCGGCGCCGTGACGACGGAGGTGGTGCTCTGCCCGGACTGCCGCGGGCTCGATGCGCCGCCGATGCCGTGCGAGCGCTGCGAGGGCCTGGGAACGCTGCCGGCGTGCGCCGACTGCTCGGTCGAGCCCGTCGATCCGATGTTCGCGCCCTGCTGCTCCGGCGTGTGCCGCGACCGGTGGGCGGCGAAGCAGGCGCTCCTCGACCTCAAGGCCTCCTGATGCGCGTCACGGGCTGCGATCGCTGCTTCAGGGGCTTCGACGAGACGGGCGCCGCCTGCGTGTTCTGCGGCGGCACCCAGGAGATCCCGGCGGAACGGCGCCGGATGCACCGCCGCGCGGATGGGCCGCGAGGGAATGACGGTGCGGTGGTGGTGGGCGGCGCGTCGGAGTGCGAGCTGGCTGCCGTCGCTCCGGCGCGCCGCGCCACCGACGAGGTTTAGACCATGAGCGAGACCGCCACCCCCGCCGCGCCGCGCGCGCACACGAACGAGGAGCTGCTCGAGCTGCTCGCGCTGCCGGAGAGACTCAAGGGCCAGCCTCTCGAGGCCGACGTCGACCTGTCTCCCGAGGAAAAGCAGTTCCGCGAGGAAGCGCGGACGTCCATCGGTGGAACGGACGCCGCCGCGATCGCCGGGCTCTCGCCGTACAAGACGACCTGGGACGTCGTCGCCGAGAAGCTCGGGATCTTGCCTCCGCTCGAGTCGTCCGAGCGGATGCGCTGGGGCCTCGCCTTCGAGGAGCCGGTGATGGCGGAGTACGCGCGCCGCACCGGGCAGAAGCTCGAGCGCATCGGCCACGCCCGCGATCCGGAGAAGCCGTTCCTCGGCGCGCACGCCGACAGGCTGGTGGCCGGCCGGAAGAAGGGCGTCGAGGGGAAGACCGTCGAATGGAAGCGGGACGAGTGGAGTGAGCTCGGCGAGCCCGTTCGCGTGCCGAGGCACTACTACGTCCAGTGCCAGCACTACATGGGCGTCTTCCGGTACGGCGCCTGGGACCTCGTCGCCCTGTTCGGCCTCTCGAAGCTGCGCTGGTACGAGCTCGAGCCGAACGGAAGGGTGATCTCGGCGCTCCGTGCGCGCTGCGAGGAGGTCTGGGCGAAGTACGTCCTCGCCGGCGAGCTCCCGCCCATCGAGCCCTCCGACCGCGCCAGGGCTTGGCTCAAGAGCCGCCATCCCGAGGAGACGAGCGACGAACTCGTCATCGCGAACGAGGTGCAAGAGCAGGCGGTCGCGCACTGGCTCGAGGCGAAGGGCCAGCGCGAGGCGGCCGAGAAGGAAGAGGAGCGCTGGAAGCTCCACGTCCAGCAGGCCATCGGTGACGCGATCGGGATCGTCGCCGGCCCCACGACGGTGACCTGGAAGAAGAACAAGGACACGACCGCGCTCGTCACCGACTACGAGGCGCTCCTCGCTCATTACGCCGAGAAGCACGGCTTCACCATCGACGCCGAGGACATCCTCGGGTTCACGAAGAGCGTCATCACCCGCGTCGGGCCCCGCGTCTTGCGGCCCAAGGAGACCAAGTGACCACCGCGAACAGCACCGCCAACGAGGGCGGCAACGGCAGAAGCCTGTCGAGGCAGGACGAGGTGAAGCAGAAGACCCAGCAGCTCGCGACGCTCATCGCGAGCAAGAAGGAGGCGCTGAAGCTCGTCGCTGGTGAGCACTTCACCGCGGATCGGCTCGTCAAGCTCGCTCAGGGCGCCCTGGCGCGGAAGCCCGAGCTCGCCCGGTGCACTCCGGGCTCGGTCCTCGTCTGCCTCATGCGCTGCGCCGAGCTCGGCCTCGAGCCGGACAGCGCGATGCCGCAGAAACGCATGTGGCTCGTGCCGCGCTGGAACAGCGAGCTTCGCGGGCTCGAGTGCACGTATGTCATCGACTACCGCGCGAAGGTGCAGCTCGCGCGCGAGACGGGTCTCGTGAAGTCGATCGTCGCGAGCGAGGTCTGCGCGCAGGACATCTTCGAGATCGCGTACGACGTCGACGGGACCTCGATCCAGAAGTTCAAGTTCGTGCCCGGTGGCCAGGGAGGCGTGTTCGGCGAACGCGGCGAGGAGATCGGCTACTTCGCGGCTGCGCGCATCGAAGGCGGGGAGGTGCAGGTCGCCTTCATGTCGAAGAAGCAGGCCGAGAAGTTCCGCGACCGGCACGCGCCGCGGAAGCGGAGCGGCGAGCTGATGAACGGGCCGTGGATCAAGGACTTCACCCCGATGGCGGTGAAGACGGTCCTGAACAAGCTGTGGAACCTGCTCCCCGCTGGCTCCGAGAAGACGGAGGCCTTCCAGCAGGCGGTGCGCGGCGAGATCGACGTCGAGGAGGCGGGCAAGGCGGTCGAGAACACGGCTCCGGCGGACCTCGACCTCGGCGTGCCGGAGCCGACCGACAGCGACTTCGAGACGACCGAGCGCGAGGTGGAGAAGGCGCTCGGCGTCGGAACCGCCCCGACGCAGGCGCCCGGCGCGACGCCGGCGAAGGACCCCGTGCCCGCGGCTGCGTCGAAGACCGGCGAGAAGCCTGCGGCCGACGGCGACGACTTCAAGCTCCAGGAGTAACCCCATGCGGATCGTCCGGCTCGAAGCGGAGAACTTCAAGAAGCTCGTCGCGGTGGAGATCGCCCCCGAGGGCGGGGTCGTCGAGATCCGGGGAGCGAACGGCGCAGGCAAGAGCTCGGTGCTCGACTCCATCGCGGCCGCCATCGGGGGCGAGAAGCTCTGCCCCGCCCAGCCCATCCGCCGCGGCGCGAAGGGGGCGCGGGTCGAGGTGGAGCTCGACGAGGACCTCGTCATCGAGCGGCGGTGGACTGCCGCCGGCGGGTCACGTCTCGAGGTCCGGAGCAAGGACGGGCTCAAGCACTCCTCGCCGCAGAAGCTCCTCGACGGGCTCGTCGGCAAGCTCACGTTCGACCCGCTCGCCTTCCTGCGTGAGGTGCCGACGCGCCAGGCGGAGATCCTACGCCAGCTCGTCGGTATCGACTTCGGGCCCCTCGAGGAGAAGCGGCGCAAGCTCTACGACGCGCGCACGATCGCGAACCGGCAGGTCTCGCAGCTCAAGGCACGGCTCGCCGGCCGGCCCGAGATCGCAGTGACGTCCGACGTGCCAGCCGAGCCCGTCTCGGCCGCCGAGTTGATCGCCGAGCAGCAGCGCCGCTCCGAGCAGCTCACCGCGAACAACATCGAGCGCCAGTCGCTCGAGATCGCGCGGAACGTGTTCCGGGCTGCGAAGCAGGCGCACGAGGCCGCGAAGGCGGAGACGGCGCGCGCGCGCGCGGCGCTCGAGGCGGCCGAGCGCCGGGAGGCGGAGACCGGCGAGGCGCTCCGGAAGCAGTCCGAGCACGGGCAGGTCCTGCAGGCGAAGGTCGCCGAGCTCGTCGACCCCGACATGGGCGAAATCCCGGAGAAGCTCCGGAAGCTCGAGAGCGTGAACGAGCTCATCCGCCTCCGCCATCAGCGCGCGTTGCTCGCCGGCGAGCTCGCGGCCGCGGAGGAGGAGGCGCAGAAGTTCGACTTCGAGATCGCGAAGATCGACGCCCAGAAGCAGGGCACCCTCGAGCAGGCGAAGTTCCCGATCGACGGGCTCGGCTTCACGGATGTCGGCGTGACGCTGAACGGCCTCCCGCTCGAGCAGGCGAGCTCGGCGGAGCAGCTCCGTGTCTCGCTCGCGATGGGGGCGGCGCTGAATCCGAAGCTCCGCGTTCTCCTGGTGCACGACGGCTCGCTCCTCGACGAGAAGTCCCTCCAGCTCGTCGCGTCGTTCGCGGAGAAGGCCGGGATGCAGGTCTGGCTCGAGGTCGTCTCGCCGGGCGGCGCCGGCGTCGTGATCGAGGACGGCCATGTGCAGGGCGCCGAGAAGGAGGCCGCGCATGTGGCTCAGTGAGAAGGCGCGGAACGACGCGATCCGGGAGATGCTCGCGACCACGCCCGGCGTGGCGCGGCTCTGGGGCGCGAGCGGGCCGACGGATCAGGCGGTGAAGCTCCTCGAGGCGGACGGCGGCTACCTGTCCTCCGGCGAGCGGCTCCTCCTCAAGGCCGCGTTCGACCTG
>DATDDC010000617.1:0-2709 GCA_036523995.1 Anaeromyxobacter sp. | reverse complement strand
CGTCGGCGGCGCTGCGGTTTCCCGAGCGGAGGCTCAGCGCGGCGAGGTGGAGCGCGGCCCGGCTGCGCTCCTGGGCGGGCGTGCCCACGGCGTCGGAGAGGAGGCGCTGCAGCGCGCTCACCGCGCCATCGACCGGCGCCTGGCCGGAGAGGGCGAGCTTGGCGAGGCCGTAGGCGGCGCGCGGCTCGAGCGGGGACGCCGCGAGGGCCGCCTCGTAGGCCGCGCGCGCGCCGCGCGGATCCTTCCGGAGCCTTCGCAGCGCGTCGCCGTGCACGGAGAGGCCGGGCGGAAAGGCGCCCTCGGACGCGGCGCTCGCGGCGGGGTCGAGGGCGACGGCGGGGTTCCCCGCGAGGAGCGAGACGCGCGCCTGGAGCACCCGCGCCCAGGCGCTCTCGCCGGCGCGAGCGGCCTCGGTGGCGGCGGTGCCGGCCTCGCGGCGGCCGAGCGCGAGCGCGGCCATGGCGAGGTGCGCGTGCGAGGGCACGACGTCGGCGCGCCCCGGTCCGACGAGGAGGCCGTCGATCTCGGCCTCCAGCTCGGAGGCGCGATAGTCCGCGAAGAGCATCCCGAGCGCGAAGGCGCGGACGCTCGCCGCGTCCATGGGATCCATGGCCGCGAGCGGCTCGAGGAGGGACGCCGCCTCGCGGTACCCCGCGGCGGTGTCGAGGCGGAGCAGGGCGTCGGCCCGGGCGAGGCCCTCGCCGAGCACCTTGCGGCGGTGATGGGCGCGGTACGCGAGAAGGGCGGCCCCGACGAGGAGGAGGACGCCGAGGATCGCGGCGAGCTTCAGGGCCGCCGATCGCGGAGGTCGCGCGGGCGGCTCGCCCCCGTGGTCGTCGAGGGCGGTCTCCCCGAGCTCGGGAGGCTTCGCGTACGCGTCGCCTTCGCCGATGAGCTCGGCGGTGGCTTCGGGGATCTCCTCGTCGGGAGTGGGCTTGGGCATGGCGTCCGGGGAGGCTGACCCGTCGAGGGTATCGCTCCCCCGGTGCGGACGTCAAAAAAGCGAAGCCCGCGCCGGGACCGGCGCGGGCGCTGGGAGCGGCCACGGAAACGCCGAGCCGCCGTGCGAGCTAGCCGCCCTTCTCCTCGCGCTCGTCCTCGCGGGCCACGCCGGAGAGCACGTCATTCACGGACGGGAAACGCATGATCTCCCCGCGGGCGATGCGCCAGGCCTGCTGGACGATCCACGAGAGGGACCTGTCCTGCCGGTTCGCCTCGGCCTGGATCTCGTTCAGCATGTCCTCGGGGAAGTAGAGAGACTGCTTGCGCTTGTCGGTTCCGGGCATCGAGGCTCCAGGATGACTGTGCGTCGGTCGACGCGTTTGTACGCTGGAAGCCAAATCCGGGTCAAGGAATCGTTGCCCTACACGGGGGACTGCCCGGGCGCGCTCGCGGCGGCGCTCGGGGGCCCATGTACGCTCGGGATCGGAGGGGCTGGAGTTGCGCGCAGGACGTGCGCTGCGCTTCGCCCGAAAAGAGGAGAGCCGGCATCACTGCCGGCTCTCCGTGGGCCCAGAGGGGGAGGGGGGGGACCCCTAGGCCCAGCGCTTAAAAGTTGTAGTTGCCCCCGCTCTCGTCAACAGCCGCACCCCAACATCTCATTCCCTCTTGCGAAACGCAACTGCGGGCTGGGCTGATGTCCCCTCGACCTCCCCTCGCGTCACCGCTTCCCCGGCTCTCGGCCGCGACCCGTGTCCTGCCCGGGGAGCGGCCGCCATCATTCAGTGAACGTTCGGCGGCGAGTATAAACGAGGGCGCGCTGTCGCGCTCGTCCCGTGCGCAAGAAACGACTCCCTCCTTACCCGGCCTCCGTCCTCGCCACCTCGCGCCGGCGCCGGCTCCTGGGGCCGGCCGATCGCGTCCTCGTCGCGCTCTCGGCCGGGCCCGACTCGACGGCGCTCCTCGCCGCGCTGGCGCTGCTCCGGGACGCGGCGGAGGTCGCGACGGTCGCGGCGCTCCACGTCGATCACGGGCTGCGCCCGGGGGGCGCCGAGGACGCAGCCTGCGCGCAGGCGGCCTGCGATCGGTTCGGCGTCCCGTTCGCGAGCGTGCGCGTCGAGGTGGGTCCGGGAAACGTGCAGTCCGCCGCGCGCCGCGCGCGCTACGCGGCCCTGGCGGACGAGGCGGCGCGGATCGGCGCCACCCGCATCGCCACCGGCCACACGCGCACCGACCAGGCGGAGACCGTGCTCCTGCGGCTCCTCCGCGGCGCGGGCGCGCGCGGCCTCGCCGCCATCCCGCCCCGGCGCGGCCAGCTCGTGCGGCCGCTCATCGATCGCTCGCGCGCGGAGGGGATCCGCTTCCTCGCCGAGCTCGGCGTCGCCTGGCGCGACGATCCGACGAACGCGACGCCGCGGTACGCGAGGAACCGCCTCCGGCTCGCCCTCTGGAGTGAGCTTGATCCGGTGCTCGCCGACCGCGACGGTGAGCTCCCTTTTCGTGCCCTCGAGTTGAGCGACGACGTCGGTCGCGAAATTGGATCCCGGCCCATCGTCGCGATCGCGGCGGCCGGGATGACGATCCTTGTCTGCCCCCGACCGCATTTCCGTCGCCCCGGGCGGCGCTGTTGCGCCGATGGCCCGGGGCCCGATCTCCTTCGCATCCACGTCGTCGCGAAACCGCACGAACACCGGCGCGCGCAAATGCCCGTCGTCGGTCCAGCCGTGGTAGCTCACCTCGGCGACTACCCGCGGCTTCACCCACGTGGTG
>DATDDC010000616.1:0-3154 GCA_036523995.1 Anaeromyxobacter sp. | reverse complement strand
TCGTGGATCGGGCCGAAGAAGGCGTGGCTCGCGCCGCCGTCGCGCGCGCGCCGCACGTCGTCGCCGGAATGGCACGACACGCCCACCAGGGCGTCCGGCCCGAGGAGCCGGCGCGCGTCGCCCGGCGGGATGCCGGCCGAGGGCAGGTGGACGCCGTCGGCGCCCGCCGCGAGCGCGACGTCCACGCGGTCGTTCACGACGAGGAGCTGCCCGCGCGCGTGGCAGATCGCCGCGAGGTCGCGCGCCAGGGCGAGGAGGTCCCTCCCGCCGAGGTCCTTCTCGCGGAGCTGCACCGAGACCTTCCCCGGCGCGATCCCCGCGAGCGCGGCGTCGGCCCGGCGCGGGAGATCCGGCGCGAGCCGCCGATCCGTGATGAGGTGGACAACGGGGAGCGCCGTTCGTAAGCTCGCCACGGGCTTCATCCTGCGCGAGGGGCGCCGACGTGTCGAGCGACGTAGAGAGCTTCCTCGCGTTCCTCGAGGAGCAGAAGAGGAAGCAGGCGCCGCACTTCCCCGGCCTCGCCGCGCCCAAGGTGGTCGCGTACATGGGCACGACGAGCGTGCCGGGCTCGTTCGCCGCGTGCTCGGTGAACCGCCTCCTGCGCGTCGAGCGCGGCTCCGCCCCGCAGGACCTCCGCATCCTGCTCTCGGGTGCGCTGCCGCGCGCCCCGGGGCCGGGCGAGTGCGTCACCGTGCACATGACGCGCGTGGAGCGGTACCAGGGATACCAGGTGAAGACGCGCGCGCTCGGGCCGGGCGGCGCCCAGGCGGACCTGTTCGAGCCCGGGCCCGGCGGTCTCCTCGTGAAGGGCGCGCAGATCTACACCGTGCACCACAGCCCCTACACGCTCCGCTTCTTCGAGAACGTGCCCTTCGAGGACGTGGCGGAGACGGTGACCGGCCTCCGCTGCGCGCTCGTGGCGGTCGGCGCCACGGCGAACCTGTCGCCGCGGTTCGTCTTCCACCACGAGGTGAAGGACGGGAAGCTCCTCCTCTTCCACGGCGACGGGCTCGCCCTCAAGACCTACATGAACGTGCGCGTGAACCGGAGCGAGACGCGCCTCGTCCTCGACCTCGACGACGACTCGGGCTGGGCGCTGCGCGGCCTCGTGGAGGAGTTCGCGCCGCACCAGCACCCCGAGGCGTACGAGCGGATCTGCCAGGGCTTCACCGCGGGGAGCTGGGGAAGGCCCTCCCGCGTGTTCCGCTTCGCGCCGGAGTCGTTCGAGCGCATCGGGCCGAGCTAGGCGCCGCGCCGCACGGCCCCGCCTTCACCGCGGCGCTCGCGCACCGCGACGCGCCGTTCGCGACCGTCGGCGTGGCGTCGGCCTGAAGGACGGGGCCGGCTCCTCGCCGCGCGGGGCGCCCCGCGCCGGGGGCCACCGCCGGCCCGGCGACCCCACGTCGCAGAGGAGCCGCCTTTCGGACTAGAGTACGCCATGGCCTACCTCGTCCGCTTCGCCTCGTCGACCCAGGACCTCGACGCGGGGTACGCGCTCCGCCGCGAGGTCTTCGAGGTCGAGCAGAACATCCCGCGGCCCCTCGACCGCGATCCCTTCGACTACAGCGCCGACCACGTGGTCGCCTTGGACGAGAGCGGCCGCTGCGTGGGCACGGGGCGCGTGGTGCGCCTCGACGCGCGCACCTGCCAGATCGGGCGCGTCTCCGTGGCGAAGGACCACCGGCGGGGCGGCGTGGGCAGCCTCGTGGTCGACGCCCTCGAGCGCATGGCCTCGCTGCGAGGGCTCACGGAGGTGGTGATCCACTCGCAGATGACGTCCGAGGCCTTCTTCAAGAACCGCGGCTTCGTGCGCGAGGGCGAGCCGTTCCTCGACCAGGGGGTCGAGCACGTGCTCATGCGGAAGAAGCTCCTGCGGAGCGAGTGAGGCGAGGCGCGCCGGCCGGGCCGAGCTCGGCCCGCGGCGGGGGCGGGGCGCCGGTTTCCGCTCAGCTCCCGATGAGCCCCGTCATCGGCGACGACGCCGCCGCGTGGAGCTTCATGGGGATGCGGCCCGCCAGGTAGGCCTTCCGCCCCGCCTCGACGGCCGCCCTCATCGCCTCCGCCATGAGCACAGGATCCTTCGCCTCGGCGATGGCCGTGTTCATGAGGACCGCGACCGCGCCGAGCTCCATGGCGACGGCCGCGTCGCTGGCGGTGCCCACGCCCGCGTCGACGAGGACCGGGACCTTCACGGTCTCCATGATGATCCGGATGTTGTAGGGGTTCCGGATCCCGAGCCCGGAGCCGATGGGCGCGCCGAGCGGCATCACCGCCGCGCAGCCCACGTCCTCGAGCCGCTTCGCGGTCACCGGATCGTCGTTCGTGTAGGGCAGGACCGTGAAGCCCTCCTTCACGAGGGTCCTCGCGGCGTCCACGAGGCCCACCACGTCCGGGAACAGGGTGCGCCGGTCGCCGATCACCTCGAGCTTCACGAGGTCGCCCATGTCCAGCTCGCGCCCGAGCCGGGCGGTGCGCACCGCCTCCTCCGCCGTGAAGCAGGCGGCGGTGTTGGGAAGGAGCGTCATGCCCTTCGGGATCCACTGGAGGAGCGACTCGTCGCCCTTCTTGGAGAGGTCGAGGCGTCGCACCGCCACGGTGACGACCTCGGCGCCCGAGGCGGCGAGCGCACGCTGCATGGTGGGGAAGTCGGCGTACTTCCCGGTGCCGACGAGGAGGCGGCTCGTGAACGAGTGCCTGCCGATGCTCCAGCCGTCCGCCATGGCGCTACCCTCCCCCCACGAAGGCGACGATCTCGACGGAGTCCCCGGGGCCGATGGCCTGGGCCTCGTAGCGGTCCTTCGTCACGACCGTCTCGTTCACCTCGACCGCGACGCGCTGGGCCTTCACGCCGAGGTGCGCCAGCAGTCCGCTCACGGTCAGCCCGTCGGGGATCTCGCGCAGCTCACCGTTCAGTCTCACCTGCATGGCGTGGGTGACATAGCAACGGCCGGCCCGCCGCGTCAAACCGCTCGCGGGGGGAGCTTCAACGGGTCGCCTCCAGCGCCGCGAGCCTGCGGGCCGGCTCGGGGTCCCGCGGGTCGAGCGCCGCCGCGCGCCGGAGCTTCTCCCGGGCCTCCTCGACGCGCCCCAGCTTCGCGAGGCACGCCGCCGACGCGAGCACGGTGCGCGGGTCCTCGGGCTGCAGCCACTCCAC
>DATDDC010000615.1:0-5532 GCA_036523995.1 Anaeromyxobacter sp. | reverse complement strand
GGCGCGCAGGGCGCGAAGGGCGGCGCCGCGCAGCCCACCCCGCCGCGCCCGCCCGAGCCGGCCACACGGGAAGCGCAGGGCGGCGGCGCGCGCGTCGCGGTCGATCGGGTGCGCATCGAGAAGGCCGCGCTCCACGTGGTGGATCGCTCGGGAGGCCGGGACGACCCCGGCCTCGCCGTGAAGGACCTCGACCTCGAGGCGAAGGGCGTCGGGCCGGGCCTCCCCTTCGAGGCGACGCTCGACGCGGCCGTCGCCGCCGAGAAGCAGAACCTGCACGCCCGGCTCTCGGTCGCCAAGCTCCCGTCCGGCGTGCCCCAGGCGCCCGCGGACTGGCCGGCGGTGAAGGGCGACGTGAAGCTCTCCGCGCTCGCGCTCGACCGGATCCGCTCGCTGTTGCCGGGCGAGCTCGGCTCCATCGTGCGCGGCGGCACGGCCTCCCTGGACGCGCAGCTCACGACCGCGGACGGCCCCTCCTACCGCGTCGAGGGCGGAGGCGACCTCGCGGACGTCCGGCTCCGCGGACAGCCCGCCTCCGGGAAGTTCCGCACCGCGGCGTCCTGGGCGCCGGCGAAGCCGGGCGCCGCCCGGATCGACGTGACGAGCCTCGCCGTGAAGGGCCCGGGCGTGGACCTCGGCGGGAACGCCACCGTCGAGACCGGGCCGATGCGCGCCACGTTCGCGCTCTCCGGCCCGCTGCTCGATCTCGACGCGGTGATGGGCATCCTCCCCGAGGGGCCGGCGCAGCCGAAGGAGAAGGCGCCGCCGCCCGACGCGGGCGGCGCCGTCCTGCCGGAGGCGACGCGCAGGGACCTCCAGTCCGCCGCGGCCCGCGGCACCATCGCGGTGGACAAGCTCCGCGGCGGCCGCCTCGAGGCGACGAACGTGAAGGCGCGCGCCACGCTCTCGCGCGGGACGCTCACGCTCGACCAGATGGACGCGGCGGTGTTCGGCGGCCAGGTGTCCGCCACCGGGACGCAGGTCTCGCTCGCCGAGAAGGAGCCCACCTGGAAGCTCGCCGCGAAGCTCTCCCAGCTCGATCTGGGCCAGGCCATGGCGGCCTTCTCGGGAAGCTCGCCGGTCGTCGCGAAGGTGAACGGCGACCTCCAGCTCTCCGGCGCGGGCACGGACTGGCAGAAGATCCGCCAGGCCGTCACCGGCCTCGCCGCGCTGCTCCTCCAGGACGGCACCCTCACCACCACCGACCTCGGCGACGAGGTCCTGGGCGCGCTCTCGAAGGGCCTCGAGGCGGCCGGCAAGGGCGGCGTGGCGAAGAAGCTCGCCGGGGCGCGCGGCGGCAAGACCACGCTCAAGGACCTCTCCGGCAAGTTCACCGTGAAGGACGGCTTCCTCGCGGCGTCCTCGCCCTTCAAGCTCCGCTCGGACGTGGGCGACCTCGCGCTCTCCGGCCGCATCGGCCTCGACGGCCGGCTCGATCTCTCCGGCACGGTGGCGGTGCCGAAGGCCGTGCTGGCGCAGGCCATCTCTGGCATCCCGCTCCCGGAGAAGCTCGAGATCCCGCTCTCGCTCGGCGGAACGCTCGATGCGCCGAGGGTGGGCGTGAAGCCCGACGACGCCGCGAAGGCGCTCCTCCGCGGCCAGGCCCAGCAGGCGGAGAAGGCCGTCCGCGGCGAGGCGGAGCGCGCCGCGCGAAAGGGGCTGGGCGGCCTCCTCGATCGCTTCGGCGGGAAGAAGAAGTAGGCCTAGCGGAAGACAGGCTCGTAGCCGCGCTCGAGGACGGAGAGCGCCCCGCTGCGGATGTCGATCAGCGCGGCGTGCACCGGCAGGTGCCGCGGCAGGAACGGCGCCGTACGGATCGCCTCCACGGTCTCGCGCGCCGCGGCCTCGATGGACGCGAAGAGGCCGAAGAAGCCGGCCACGTCCTCGGGGATGTCGCCCTCCGCCACGCCGCGGGCGCGCATCACCCGCCGGAGCTCCTCCGGGGCGACGCGGGTGACGCCGCAGTCGGTGTGCGGCATCACGATGACCTCCTGGCAGTCGTTCACGTAGATGGCGGCGCCGAGGCCGCGCAGCCCCTCCGAGCCCGCCCGGAGATGGGCGCCGGGGACGCGGATGACGACGGCGTGGCCCCGCTCGACGCCGAGGGCGTCCGGGAAGAACCTCGTGAGCCGGGGGTCCACGCAGGTGACGATGCACAGGTGCCGGTTCGCGACGAAGGAGCCCACCTCGCCCGCCGCCAGCACGTGGCGCCGGTTCTCCTCGAGGATCTCGTCGAGCAGGGCCATGGGGCGGCGCCAAGGTAGACGGCGCGCCGCCTTCCGGCAACCGCCTCGCCGATCCGCCGCTGCCGCGGCGCGCCGAGGAGAGGAGCGGCCGGCCCGCCCGCGCAAAGTCGAGCAGCCGCTCGCCCCGATCGCTAGATTGCGCATCGCCATGGCGAGCGTGGACGTCGATCGGGTCCTCGAGATGCTGCGGGATCCCAACGTGGAGAGCGCCGAGATCGCGACCGCCGCGGGGGTGTCCCGGGAGGAGGCGGGGCGCGCGGCGCGCCTCGTCCACGGCATCGCACGGGCGAAGGCGGAGGAGCTGGCGACGCTGCCCGGCGTGCTCGCGGTCGCCGCGGCTCGCGCCGCCCTCGCGGCCTCGCGGACCGACGCGCTCGCCGCGCTGGCGGCCCACCCGGAGAAGGAGGTCGCGAAGGAGGCGAAGCGCGGGCTCCACCTCCTCAAGATCCGCGGCGTCGCCGTCCCGGAGGTGCCCGCGCCCGCGCCGCCGCCCGCCGCCGCCGCGCCCGCCGAGCCGCCCCTCGCCGCCTACGCCTCCGCCATCGACGGCCGGGGCGAGCAGGCCGTGTGGCTCCCCCGCATCCTCCCGGGGAAGGGCATCGAGGTCGGCCAGGTGGTGATCTCGGACTCGGCCGGCCTGCTCGAGCTCCAGGTCGCTGTGCTGGGCCGCAAGGAGTGGCGCCAGCTCGGCAAGGCGCTCGTCGCGCAGGGCGCGGCCATGGGCGTCGGCGAGATCGATCGCGGGCGGGCGCACGCGCTCGCGGCCGCGGCGCGGGCCCGGAACGACCGCAGCGGCCAGCGCGTGCCGGACGGAGCGGACCGCTGGCTCTCCCAGCTCGGCGCGGCGCCCCCGCTCCCGGACCCGGCGGCCTCCTTCCCGCCCCTGCCGGAGGACGAGGAGCGCGACGCCGTGTCCGCCTCCGCGAAGCTGCACGACCTGCCGCTCCTCAAGAGCTGGATGGCGGACGAGGAGTTCCTGCGCGGCATCGCGGCGAAGCTCGACGAGATCCTGGTGTCGCCGCTCTACCTCGACGAGCGGCAGCGCCAGGAGCAGCTGGCGCGCGTCGTGTCGCAGGCGGCGGAGACGTACCTCGACGAGGAGCGCCGCGCGCTCCTCTCCTCGCGCCTCTTCGCGGTGGCCGCGCACCTCGCGGATCGCGGCGACGACGCCCACGCCCGCCTCGCGGCCGCCACCGCCCGCGCCATCGCCTCGGGCGCTGCGGCCACCTCGGTGCCGTTCGCGCGGCTCCTCGTGGCGAAGGCCTTCCCGCCCGCGGGCCCCTCCGCGCCGGGGCCGGCGGCGTCCCCTCCCGACTCAGAGTCGCCGCTCATCGTCGCGCCGCGTTGACCCCTCCCCGGGGGTGCGCTACCTCTGCCCCCCATGGAGCGCAGCGGCCCTTCTCCGACCGTGGACGTCGTGATCGCCCTGGCCGGCGATCGCGTCGTGCTCGTCCGGCGGCGGTTTCCGCCGCCGGGCTGGGCGCTGCCCGGCGGGTTCGTGGAGGAGGGCGAGACGCTCGAGGCCGCCGCGGTCCGCGAGGCGAAGGAGGAGACCGGCCTCGACGTGACGCTGACCGATCTCCTGTGGGTGTACTCCGATCCGCGCCGCGACCCGCGCCGGCACACGCTCGCCGCGGTGTTCCTGGGGCGCGCCGCCGGAGAGCCGGCGGGAGGCGACGACGCCGCCGAGGCGCGCGGCTTCGCCTGGACCGAGCTGCCCTCGCCGCTCGCCTTCGACCACGCCGAGATCCTGCGGGACGCGCGCACCTTCCTGCTCACCGGGACGCGCCGCCGGCCATGACGCCCCTCTCCCCCACCGAGCGCGCCGCCCTGCTCGGCATCGCCCGAGGCTCGATCCTCTCGCACCTCGGCCTCGCGCCCGCGCCCGACCTGCCCGCGGGCGGCGCCCTCGGGGAGGAGCGCGGGGCCTTCGTGACGGTGCACGTCTCGGGCGAGCTGCGCGGCTGCATCGGGACGTTCCGGCCCCTGGGATCGCTCGCGGCCACGGTGGCGCGCATGGCCGTCTCCGCGGCCAGCGACGATCCGCGCTTCCACCCGCTCTCGCCGGCGGACGTCGCCGCCCTCGAGATCTCCGTGTCGGCGCTCGGGGCGCCGCGCCCGCTCTCCGATCCGCGCTCCGTCGCCATCGGGCGGGAGGGGCTCATCGTGAAGCGCGGCTTCCACCGCGGCACCCTCCTCCCCAGGGTGGCCGTCGATCACGGCTGGAGCGCGGAGGAGTTCCTGAAGCACACGTGCCTCAAGGCGGGGCTGCCGCCGGAGGCCTGGCAGGAGAGCGACGTGACCATCGAGGCATTCGAGGCCGAGGAGTTCGGCGAGGGACCTTCCGCATGACGACGGTCCTCGCCATCGTCGCTGCAGTCCTGGCCGTCTCGCTCCTCATCGTGATCCACGAGGCGGGGCACTACCTCGCGGCGCGGCGCTTCGGCATGGGCGTCGAGCGGTTCAGCATCGGCTTCGGCCCCGTGCTCCTCGCCCTGCGGCGCGGCGAGACCGAGTTCGCCATCTCGGCGCTCCCGCTGGGCGGCTACGTGAAGATCTCCGGCATGGCGCCCGGCGAGGCGAGCGAGTCGTCCGACCGGCGCCTCTTCGCGAACCAGGCCGCCTGGCGCAGGTTCCTCGTGATCCTGGCCGGCCCCGCCATGAACTACCTCGCGGCCATCGCCGTGGCATGGGCGCTCCTCGCCACGCTCGGGCTGCCCGCGGCGGATCCCTCGCCGCGCGTCGGGGAGCTCGTGGCGGGCATGCCGGCGGAGGCGGCGGGGCTCCGGGCCGGGGACCGGATCGCGTCCGTGGCGGGGAGGCCCGTCGCGTCGTGGGCGGAGCTCGTGACCGAGCTGCAGCGCCATCCCGGCGAGGAGATCACGCTCGACGTCATCCGCGTCGCGGGCGAGAGGCAGGAGATGCTCGCCGTCCGCATCACGCCCAGGAACGACGGCGGGGTCGGGCGCGTCGGCGTGCAGCAGCCCACCGTGACGGTGCGCAGGGGCCCGGCCGAGGCCCTCGTCGAGGGCTTCCATCGCACGAACGCCAACGCCGCGGGGCAGCTCCGCGCCTTCGGCTCGCTCTTCTCCCGGGGGCCGCGCGTCGAGGGTCCCCTCGGGATCGGACGGGAGCTCGTGCGCGGCGCGCGCGCCGGCACCGGGCCGTTCCTCTCCCTCGTGTGGACCATCTCGGTGGTCCTCGCCATCCTGAACCTCCTGCCCTTCCCCGCCCTGGACGGCGGCCGGCTCGTCTTCCTCGGCTACGAGATCGTGACCCGCCGGCGCGT
>DATDDC010000614.1:0-2690 GCA_036523995.1 Anaeromyxobacter sp. | reverse complement strand
GGCCTGGACGCCGGCGGGCGATGCCCCGCCCGCCCCCCCGCGCCGCCCCCGCCTACCGGCTGGCGCGCGAAACCGCTAGTGTGCCGCTCTGCGCGCCGGACGGAGCGGGGCGAGCGCGCCGGGAGAAGGGATGAAGCTCGCGGTCGAGCTGATCAAGGCGCTCGCGGTCTTCGTCGTCATCTTCTATCTCTACTGCCGGTCGCCGGCGTTCCGGCCGCTGCGGCCCGACTGGCCGCGCCCGCGGGGCAGGATCCGGCTCTACCTCGTCTTCACCGGGATCGCGATCCTGGGGAACTACCTCGGCGTCCCCGTCGTCGAGGGCCAGGCCATCGTGAACGCTCGCGCCGTGGGCTCCACGCTCGCGGGCCTCCTCGGCGGGCCGGTGCTGGGCTTCCTCGTCGGTGCCACGGCGGGCGTCCACCGCGTCACGGCGCTGAGCGGCGCCGCCGCGTTTCCCGGGGCACTCTCGACCACGCTCGAGGGCGTGCTGGCCGGGGTCGTCCACAACGCGCTCAAGGCACGGCCCGAGCGCCTCATGACGCCGCGCGTAGCCTTTGCGACCACGTTCGTGGGCGAGATCATCCACATGGCCATCGTGTACTTCCTCACCGAGCCGCATGCCCAGGCGGTCGCCATCGTGAAGGCCATCGCGGCGCCCATGGTCATCGCGAACCCGTTCGGCTCCGCGCTCTTCATGCTCGTCCTGCTCGAGCGCCAGCGCGACCAGGACCGCGTGGCCGCCGCGTCGTCGGCCCGCGCGCTCAAGGTGGCCGAGCGCACCCTCGGGCTCATGGCGCGCGGGTTCGGCACGGAGGTCGCCGCGGAGCTCGCCGCCATCGTGATGGAGGAGACCGGCGTCGGCGCGGTCGGCGTGACGGACCGGGAGCGCGTCCTCGGGTGGGCCGGCATGGGCGGCGACCACCACCGCAGCGGCGTCCCCATCGCCTCGCCCTACACGCGGCAGTCGCTCGCGGGGAACGTCGTCGTCTTCGCCGACGGCGTGCGCCAGCGCTACGACTGCACGGTCTCCCCGACCTGCCCGCTCAACTCCGTCGTGATCGTGCCGCTGCAGGTGGACGGCGCCGTCATCGGGACCGTGCAGCTCTTCGAGCCGCGCGGGCGCCGCTTCCTCAACATGAACAAGTCGCTCGGCGAGGGGCTCGGCGCCCTCCTCTCGAGCCAGCTCCTCATGGCCCGGTACCAGGAGCAGAAGAGCCTGCTCGTCCTCTCGGAGCTGAAGCTCGCGCAGGCCCAGGTGAACCCGCACTTCCTGTTCAACGCCCTCAACACCATCATCGCCGTGCTCCGGCGCGACTCCGCCCGGGCGCGCGACCTGCTCACGAACCTCTCGCAGTTCTTCCGCAAGAACCTGAAGCGCTCGAGCGACGTCTCCACGCTGGAGGAGGAGCTCGAGCACGTGGGCGCGTACCTCGAGATCGAGAAGGCGCGCTTCGAGGGGCGCCTCGTCGTCCAGGCCGACGTCGATCCGGCGCTCCTCTCCCTCAAGATGCCCGCCTTCACGCTGCAGCCCCTGGTCGAGAACGCCTTCAAGCACGGCCTCTCCACCCTCCTCGGCGAGGGGCGCACCACCATCCGCGCCTACCGGCGCGACGGCACGGCCTGGATCGAGATCGAGGACAACGCCGGGGCGTGGGTGGAGCCGCGGGAGAAGGCCGGCCTCGGCATGCAGATCGTCGACAAGCGCGTGAAGAACCTCTACGGCGAGGGCTTCGGCCTGTCGGTCACCTGCGTGCCGCAGGAGCTCACCCGCGTCACGGTCCGGCTTCCCGCTCCCGCGGCGGCGAAGGGAGGCGCCGCATGATGCGCGCCATCATCGTGGACGACGAGCCGCACGCGCGCGAGGAGCTCGGCTCGCTCCTCGGCGAGACCGGCGCCTTCGAGGTGGTGGCGACCTGCGGGAACGCGGTGGAGGCGCTCCACGCCATCCGCCGGGAGAGGCCCGACGTCGTCTTCCTCGACATCCAGATGCCGGCGGTGTCCGGATTCGAGCTGCTCTCCATGATCGACGACGAGGAGCTCCCCAACGTCGTCTTCGTGACGGCGCACGACGAGCACGCGCTGCGCGCCTTCGAGGAGCGCGCCCTCGACTACCTCCTCAAGCCCGTGTCGCGGGACCGGCTCGCGAAGACCGTGGAGCGCCTGCGCCGCCTCGCCCGCGCCGGCCCGGCCCCCGCCTACCCAAGGGAGCGCATCCGGCGCGTCCCCTGCCTGGCGGGACGGGCGGTGAAGCTCGTGGACCTCGCCGACGTCGAGTTCGTGCGCTCGAGCGAGGCGGGCGTCTACGTCGTCTCCGCCGGCGGCGAGCTCTTCACCGAGCTCACGCTGAAGGTCCTGGAGGAGCGGGCCGGGCTCGTCCGCTGCCACAAGCAGTTCCTCGTGAACCTCGACCGCATCGACGAGATCAGCCTCGAGGAGGGGCTCGGCGTCATCCGCACGCGCTCCGGCAAGGAGGTGCCGGTGAGCCGGCGGTACCTCCAGAAGCTGAAGGAGCAGCTGCAGATTTGAAGGCGCCGGCGGCTTCAGCCGCCGGAACAAGCCGCGCCGAAGGCGCGGCCTGACGGCGCGAGGCAGCGCGCAACCGAGCGCGACGGCGCGGACCCCGAGGCGCGACCCCGACCTCGACCCCGACCTCGACCCCGACCCCGACCCCGACCCCGACCCCGACCTCG
>DATDDC010000613.1:0-14301 GCA_036523995.1 Anaeromyxobacter sp. | reverse complement strand
GCTGGCCGGCGTGGCCGACCCGGAGCAGAAGCGGAAGGTGATCGGCGAAGAGTTCATCCGGGTCTTCGAGGAGGAGGCGGCGCCCTTCGGCGCGAGATTCCTGGTTCAGGGCACCCTCTACCCCGACGTTATCGAGTCGGGATCGGGGACTGCGGCCAGGATCAAGAGCCACCACAACGTCGGCGGGCTGCCCGAGGTGATGAAGCTCGCGCTGGTGGAGCCTCTCCGGGAGCTCTTCAAGGACGAGGTGCGCCGGCTCGGCCTCGAGCTGGGCCTGCCCAGGGAGATCGTGCAGCGCCAGCCGTTCCCCGGACCGGGGCTCGCCATCCGCATCCTGGGCGACGTGACGCCGGAGCGGCTCGAGGTGCTGCGCAGGGCCGACGCCATCGTGCAGGAGGAGATCCGCAAGGCCGGGCTCTACGAGAAGCTCTGGCAGGCCTTCGCGGTGCTCCTGCCCGTGCGGAGCGTGGGCGTCATGGGCGACGAGCGCACGTACGAGTCCACGTGCGCGATCCGCGCGGTCGAGTCGACCGACGGTATGACCGGCGACTGGGCCCGGCTCCCCTACGACCTCCTCGGCCGGATCTCGTCGCGGGTCATCAACGAGGTCCGCGGCATCAACCGGGTCGTCTACGACGTTTCGTCCAAGCCGCCGGCCACGATCGAGTGGGAGTAGGTCGGACGTTTCCACAGTTTGCCGCGGGGTGACCCGGGGCTAAGATTCCCGCGATCGGAGGCTCTCGATGTCGCGCCCCAACCGGGCGCGCGAGGCGCTGGCGATTCTCGTCGTCCTCGCGGCCGGCTGTCAGGACTACAACTTCAATCCCGTCGGCCACTGCGTCATCCAACCGGGCTCGGAGCGGGTGACGCTGTCCTCCATCTCCACGGCGGACGTGCTGTTCGTGGTGGACGACTCGGGGTCGATGGGGGCCGAGCAGCAGGCGCTGGCCGACAACTTCACCGCGTTCATCCAGAGCCTCGACGACGCCAACGCCGGGCGCGTCGCGAACGGGCTCGAGCCCTTCGACTTCCACATCGCCGTCACGTCCACGTCGGTGTTCTGGAACTACCAGACGAACGCGACGTGCCGCTCGGACTGCCCCGACGCCCCCGGGAAGACCGTCTGCTGCAACGGGAGCGTCGCCGCTCGACAGCCCAAGGCGTGCACGCCCGGGGTGACGGCCTGCCCGGGCACCACCACGTGCAGCAACAAGTGCGCTCAGCTCAAGGGCGAGTTTTACTGCTGCGACGCCTCGGGGGCGTTCCCCCCGGGCTCGCTCACCGACGTGATCCCGTGCTCCAACGTCGGCGCGCAGTGCGGCACGTTCGAGCGGCACTACAACTTCGGCTCTTGCGTCCAGGGCGTCGGGGCCGACCAGTGGCCCTATCCGCAGGGCGACTTCGTGTCCTGGACGAGCGCCACGGCGGCGAATCCGCGCGTCCTCCACTTCGACAAGGAGCTCTACACCGGCACGAAGAACCGGCAAGGGTTCAACCGCACGGACCTCATCGGCTTCTTCAAGGGCGGGACCGCGCTCGGCCAGCCGGTGCAGGGCAACGTCATCACCGGGACCTGCGGCTCCGGCGAGGAGCAGGGCCTCAGCGCCGCGCGCCTCGCGCTCGAGAAGGCGGTCGCCGGCCAGCAGAAGGACACGTACGACATCGCCGGCTCGCCGAAGTGGGACTCCGCGAACCGCGTGGCTTCCGCCTCGGCGGAGTGGCTCCACCCGAACGCGAAGCTCGTGCTCGTCTTCGTGGGCGACGAGGACGACTGCTCGTCCCCGGCGGATCCGGCGGGCGGCATCGTCATGCAGGGACTCGACGTGCCCGGGAGCGACGCCTGCACGCGCGATCCCAGCACGAACCCCCCGGTCGGCGACAAGCTCTACGACGTCGTGACCCGGTTCGTGGACTACTTCACGGGCCTGGGCAGGCCCGTGGGCGCCGCGTTCATCGAGTCCGCCGCCCAGACCTCGTGCTCGGGCGACCAGTGCACGCCGGGCACGTGCTGCCAGCAGAACTGCGGGGGCCAGGTGTGCGGCCACGACAGCGTGTGCGGCGGGCAGGCCGCGGCGAACCGCTTCTTCCGCGCGGCGGGCGAGCTGCGCGGGCGGGGCATCGACGTCGTGGAAGGCTCGATCTGCGACCCGGATTTCGGCACGCTCCTCGCGCAGATCGCCGAGCTCGTGAAGCCGCCCTCGGGCCTCAGCCTCCCCACCAAGCCGGCGGAGAGCGCCATCACCGTGCTCCGCATCGCGGACACGAGCGGCAGGACGCGGAAGGTGTGCGGCAGGCCCCTCGCCGCCGCGAGCTACCCCAGCCTCGCGGCCGCGCAGGCGACGGGAGCGGACTGGTGGTTCACGGCGGTCAAGGACGTGACGAGCGGGGCCGGCGCCTGGAACCCGGTCGCGGTCTCGCAGTTCGTCTACATCAACCCGCAGGGCTCGTGCATCGCGAATCCCGGCGAGACGTACTCGGCCGACTACCTCGGCCAGGTCCCGGCCGGCGGGTGCGGAGACGACGCCGGCCTGAACAGCGGCGACGACATGTGCGCCCGGAAGCTGGGGGGCAGCGCGTCGGACTGGACCTGCTACGCAGGCGCGAACGGAGGCGGCTCATGCGCGACCGCGACATGGAATCCTGCCACGGGCACGGGGACAGGAACTTGTATCTGCGGCTCGCGGATCAACAATTGCGGTCCATGACGAACCGCATCGCGTGGCGCTCGGCCGCCGTCCTCCTCGCCCTCGCGCTCCTGCCTCGCTGCGCCTGCGACACGGTTCCCTCGGACGCGGTGCAGAAGTGCAGCACCGCGCAGGTCTTCGCCGGCCACGTGAAGACCGACATCCTCTTCGTCATCGACGACTCCGGCTCCATGAGCCAGGAGCAGGCGAACCTGTCGGCGAACCTCGGCGCCTTCATCGACCGGCTCGCCACGCTGCCGATCCAGGATGACTACCAGATCGGCGTCACCACCACCGACGTCGACGACTTCGGCGGCGGCACGAATTTCACGACCGGTCCGGAGGTGGGAAATCCCTATCCGCGCGGAGCGATCGTCGCGATCACCCAGAACGGCTCCGGGATCGGCCAGGCCGGCGACCTCGTCTACAACCCCGCGTCGTTCCCCTCGACGAACGGCTGGGGCGGCAACCGCATCCTCCCGAAGGGATCGCCGACGCTCATCCAGGACTTCAAGGCCAACGTCCTCGTGGGGATCGCCGGCAGCGGCAAGGAGCAGCCCTTCCGCGCCGTCAAGATGGCGCTCACGGATCGCATCCTGGACGGGACCAACGCGGGCTTCCTCCGCCCCGGCGCCGCGCTCGCCATCATCTTCGCCTCGGACGAGGACGACTGCTCGGACTCGGCGGTGCCCCCCAAGGTCACGAGCAACACCGCCTGTCACGACCTCACGAACAAGCAGACCCTGCTCGACTCGGTCGGGGACTTCGCCGCGTTCCTCCAGGGCCCCATCCAAGGCGAGGTGCGCGACACGGTCGTCGCGTCGATCGTGGGCGTCGGAGAGGGCACGCTCGACCTCGCCTGCGTGCCCACCACGTGCTGCACGACCGCCTTCGATCGCGGAGACCGGCACGTGGCGCTCCTGCAGGCGATGGGGCCCCGCTCGCGCCTCGCGAGCATCTGCGACACGGACTTCAGCGCCACGCTCGCCGACTTCGCGAACGCCATCATGAGCGACACCCTGCCGCTCGAGGGCACCCCGGCCGACTGGCACATGCTCGTCGCGTCGGTCACGAAGGCGGGGGGCACGAAGGTCGCCTGCAAGATCGCCTCTGCCACGGACAGCACCCCGGCCGAACGCGCCGCCGCCGACGCCATCTACTCCGCACCCCAGGCGGGTCTCCCGGCCTCGCTCACCTTCCAGGGCAACTGCTCGCTCTCCCCCGGGGATCTCATCGACGTGGGCGTGGTCTGCGCCGGGTGACGCCCATCGGGTCCGCGTCCGGCCCGTGTGACGCGGGGCGGCTTCCTGGACACCACACGTGAATGTTCGGTTGCGGTCGCCCCCGGCGGTGGCCAAAATGGCGCCGCTGCCATGCTCGCCTTCCTCGTCCTCGCAGCGCTCGCGGCGCCCGCGGCCGAACCGGGCCCGGCCGCTGCCCCCGGAGGGCCCGGCCCGGGTGCGGCCGAGGCGCGCGCGGCGGGAGCGCCGGACGCCTCCCTCGCGGCGGTGGATGCCGAGTGGCCGCGCCGCGACCAGCCCGGCGTCATGGACGACATCAAGGCGAAGCTCGCCGCCGCCGAGAAGCGCGCGCCGGACGACTACGGCGTCCTGTGGCGGCAAGCGCGGCTCCACTTCTGGCTCGCCGACGATCCCAACCTCGCCAAGGACGAGAAGTCGCGGCTCGGCAAGATCGCGTGGGACTACGGCGACAGGGCCACCCAGGCGAATCCCAGGTCCGTGGAGGGCTGGAACTTCGCGGCTGCGGGCATGGGGAACTACGCCCTCGGCATCGGGATCTTCACCGCGCTGCGCCAGGGGATCGAGGGGAAGTTCAAGGAGCGCCTGTCCCGGGCGGAGCAGATCGACCCGGGCTTCGAGAACGGCGCCATCCAGACCGCCTGGGGGCGCTTCTGGTACGAGCTGCCCTGGCCGAAGTACTCCGCCAAGCGGTCGCGCGAGGCGCTCCAGGACGCGCTCCGCCGGAACGCGGACAACGTCCGCGCGCACGTGTACCTCGCGGACCTCTACTTCAAGGAGGACGAGCCGGCGAAGGCGCGAGCCGAGCTCGAGAAGGCGGTCGCCAACCCTCCCGGCCGGTACGATGCGCCGGAGGAGCGACGATGGCAGGATGTCGCCCGTAAGATGCTGGCCGCGAAACGGGAGTCCACCTCGAGGGGAGATTCGCCATGATCGCCGAGGCCGAGCTCGGGAAGTCCGCCGCCGCCGCGAAGAACCTCGTCGCGCTCTTCGAGGCGCAGGCGCGAGCGCGGGGAAGCGCCGCCGCGGTGAAGCACAAGCGCGACGGGAAGTGGTCCGAGGTCTCGTGGACCGAGCTGGCGCGCCGCGCGCGAGACGTCTCGGACGGGCTCGCCGCGCTCGGCGTCCGGCGCGGCGATCGCATCGCCATCATCGGCGAGACGCAGCTCGAGTGGATCCTCGCCGACCTGGGCATCCTCGGCGCCGCAGCCATCACCGTCACCATCTACCAGTCGAACCGGCCGCACGAGTGCCAGTACATCCTCGAGAACTCCGGCGCGCGCTTCATCTTCTGCGACACGGACGCCCAGGTCGCGAAGATCCGCGAGGTGAAGCCGAAGCTCCCCGCCCTCGAGGGCATCCTCCGCGCGACGGGGAGGGCCGCCGACGCCTTCGAGCGCACGCTCGCCGACCTCGAGCGCATGGGCGCCGAGTGGCGGAAGGCGAACCCGCGGGCCCACGAGGAGCGGCTCGCCGCCATCGGCCCAGACGACCCCGCGAGCTTCATCTACACCTCCGGGACCACCGGCAACCCGAAGGGCGTCGTGCTCACCCATGGCAACTGGGTCTACGAGGCGCAGGTGTCGGCCGAGATCAAGCTCATGGGCTCGGACGACGTCGCCCTCATGTTCCTGCCCATGGCGCACTCCTTCGCCAAGGTGATCGAGGCGGCCTGGTTCTCCACCGGCGCCACCGCGGCCTTCGTCGAGTCCCTCGAGAAGATCATGGACAACGCCTCGGAGGTGCGGCCCACCGTGATGCCCTCCGTCCCGCGCATCTTCGAGAAGGCCTTCAACACGGTGGTCTCGAAGGGGCTCGCCACCCCCGGCCTCAAGGGGAAGCTCTTCGCGATGGCCATGGAGGGCTTCGACGGCTACGCCACGGCGAGGGAGCGCGGGAGGCCGTACATGTCCCTCGGCTTCCTCGTGGGGAAGAAGCTCGTCTTCCCGAAGCTCTCCAAGGCCCTCTCGGAGCGCTTCGGCGGGCGGATGCGGATCTTCATCTCGGGCGGGGCGCCGCTCTCCCCGAAGATCGCCTGGTTCTTCGACCTCCTCGGCTTCACCATCCTCGAGGGCTACGGCCTCACCGAGACGTCGGCCGGCACGTTCGTGAACCGGCCGGCCACGAACCGCATCGGCACGGTCGGCCCGCCCATGCCCGGCACGCAGGTCCGCATCGCCGACGACGGCGAGATCCTGGTGAAGGGCCCCGGCGTCATGAAGGAGTACTACCGGAGCCCCGACGCCACGGCCGAGGTGCTGAAGGACGGCTGGCTCTACACGGGCGACATCGGCCACCTCGACGACGCCGGGAACCTCAAGATCACCGACCGGAAGAAGGACATCATCGTCACCGCCGGCGGGAAGAACGTGGCCCCGCAGAACCTCGAGAACGAGCTCAAGACGGATCCGCTCATCTCGCAGGTCATGGTCCACGGCGACAAGCGGAAGTTCCTCTCCGCCCTCGTGACGCTGAACGAGGAGAACGCGCGCAAGTGGAGCGCCGAGAACGGCGTCCCCGCGGGCGCGTCGCTCCACGACCACCCGAAGGTGAAGGCGCGCATCCAGCAGGCCGTGGACGCGCTCAACGCGAAGCAGCCGAGCTACTCGAGCCTGAAGAAGTTCGCCATCGTGGCGAAGGACTTCACGCAGGAGACCGGCGAGCTCACCCCCACGCTCAAGGTGAAGCGCAAGGTGGTCACGCAGAAGTACCAGGCGCTCCTGGACTCGTTTTACGTGGAGTGAGAACCGACGATGACCCCACCGCGAAGCGAGATGCGACGATGAGCCCGCTGCGCGTGCTCCTCGTCGAGGACGACGACGACAACCGCGAGCTCATGGCGGAGGTGCTCACCTCCTCGGGCTGCGAGGTCCTCTCCGCCGCCACGGGCCAGGACGGCCTCCGCACGCTCTCCGAGAGCTCCGTGGACGTCGTGGTCACCGACGTGGGCATGCCCGGCATGGGCGGCCTCGAGGTGGCCCGGGCGGCGAAGGCCATCGCGCCCACCGTCCCCGTGGTGATCGTGACGGGATGGGCGGAGCGCGAGGACATCGCGAGCGAGCGCGGCAAGCACGTCGACGCCATCCTGGTGAAGCCGGTGGACCCCGATGCCCTGGCCCAGACGGTGACCGACGTGGCCCAGGGGCGCGGGCGGTGAGGCGATGACGAAGCCACGGCCGCCGGAGCGGCCCCATTCCCCGATCGAGGAGGCGTGCCGACCATGGCCGAGCCCGTGACGAGCGTGAAGGACGTGTTCGAGAAGCACATGCCGCAGCGGCTCCAGTCGAAGCCGGACGTCGTCGCGAAGATCAACTCGGTTTACCAGTTCAACATCAGCGGCCCGGGCGGCGGCACCTGGTCGGTCGACTGCACGCAGGCCGGCGGGAAGATCCAGCCCGGCTCGGCGCCGAACGCGAAGTGCACCGTGGCGGCCACGGACCAGGACTTCCTCGCCATCGTGAACGGGAAGCTCAACGCCCAGATGGCGTTCATGTCGGGCAAGCTCAAGATCCAGGGCGACATGGGGCTCGCCATGAAGCTCCAGCAGATCCTGTAGTAGCGGGGGGACACTCGGTGTCCTCCGCCTGCGGCGAGGGCACCTCGCGCCCCCCCCGATCCCCCCGCTCGCTCGAGATCTGTACCCGCGGCGAAGCCGCGCTCATCATTGGGGGCCCCCTGGGGGGCCGAGGCAGCCTCATCCGGCTGCCCCTTCGCTCGCACTCGGTGACCATGGCCCTCCCTCTCGCCGGCGTCCGCGTCCTCGACCTCACGCGGCTGCTGCCCGGGCCGTTCGCCACGCTCGTCCTCGCCGACCTCGGCGCCGACGTCGTGAAGGTGGAGGACCCGGCCGGCGGCGACTGGCTCCGGCACTTTCCCCCGGTGCAGGGGGAGCAGTCGCACGCGTACCACGCGCTCAACCGCAACAAGCGCTCCCTCGCGCTCGACCTGCGCGCTCCCGCCGGCGCCGCCGCCTTCCGCCGGCTCGCCCGCGGGGCCGACGCGGTGATCGAGTCCTTCCGGCCCGGCGTGCTCGACCGGCTCGGGTGCGGCTTCGAGGCGCTCCGGGCGGAGAACCGGCGCATCGTGCTCTGCTCCATCAGCGGCTACGGCCAGGACGGTCCCTACGCCGGCCGGGCGGGCCACGACATCGACTACTGCGCCATCGCCGGCGCGCTCGCAGCGAACGGCCCGCCCGAGCGGCCCCTCGCCCTCGGCGTGCAGGTGGCGGACGTCGCCGGCGGATCCTGGCCCGCCGCCGCCGGGACCCTGGCCGCGCTGCTGCACGCCCGGGCCACCGGGGAGGGCGCGCACGTCGACGTCTCGATGACCGAGGGCGCGCTCGCCATGCTGGCCATGCCGCTCGGGATCGCCTGGGCGCGCGGGACGCCCATCGCGCGCGGCCGGGAGCTGCTCACGGGAGGCTCGGCCTGCTACGGCGTCTACCGCACGAAGGACGGCCGCTTCGTCGCGCTGGGCGCCCTCGAGCCCAAGTTCTTCGCCGGGTTCTGCGCGGCGGTGGGGCGGCCCGAGCTGGCGGAGCGCCAGCTCGACGCCGGCGGCTCGGCGATCCAGCCGGAGATCGAGGCCATCTTCGCGGGCCGCACGCGCGCCGAGTGGATGGCCTTCGCCGCGGAGCACGACGTCTGCGTGGCGCCCGTCCTGGAGGGCGACGAGCCGCGCCAGGATCCGCATCTCCGCGCGCGCGGCGCCTTCGTGGAGGTGCCGTCGCCGGGGGAGGGGAGGGCCATGCCGGGCGTGGCGACCCCCATCCGCGTGCGCGGCGTGGCCGCGCCGCTCCGCCCCGCCCCGCGGCTCGGCGAGCACACCGGGGCGGTGCTGGCCGAGGCGGGGTTCACGGAGCGGGAAATCGAGGCGCTGCGCTCCGCGGGGGTGCTGGGCTAGGCCCTGGGTCGGGGGGCGGGCGTGCCCTCTCAATCGCTTGACACAGGGTCGAGCGGGCACAATGCTCCGCCCCCATGCGTGCGCTCGTCGCCGCCTTTCTAGCGCTGGGGCTCGCGGTCGTCGCCGCGATCCCGCACGGTCATCCGGCCGGCCAGGGCGGCGCCGATTGCACCGCGTGCGTCGCCCGCCACGGCGACGTGGCGCGGAGCGAGACGCCGGACGTCGCGCCCCAGGTCGAGCACGCCGAGGCCGTGGTCGCGGAGCCCGGGATCGCGCCCGTCACCGGGGCGCCGCTCGGCGCCATCCCCGGTCAGTCGCCGCCCGCGGCCGCGTAGGGTCCAAGTCCCCCTCTCGTCGTCCGCAACGAACGAGGACGCGCGCCTGCGCGTCGAGGATCCTGCATGCGTACACCGATGGTCGCGAGCGTGCTCGCCGGTTTGCTCTCACTCCCGTCCGCGGCGGCGTCCGCGGAGGCGCAGCCGGCGCAACCCCCCGCGCAGCAGGCGCCGGCTCCGCAGCAGACGCCGGAGCAGAGGGACGCCGCGGCGCGGAAGAAGCTCGAGGAGGACATCGCGAGGGAGCTGGGCCAGGGCGGCGCGAAGGCGCCGGCCGTGCAAGGCCAGCCGGCGGCGGGCTCGCAGGGGCAGCCCGCCGGCGCCGCGCAGGGCGGCACGGGCGGGAACCCCATGGCGCGGCTCCTCCTCCTGCCCGACGTGTCCGCCATCGGCAGCTTCGCGGGCGCGCTCGACACCTACGACGTCGAGGCGCGCTCGCCGCGCGAGGGCCTCTTCGGCCCGAGGTACAGGCCGACGCCGATCTTCGAGGAGGTGGAGCTCGGGCTGCAGTCGGTCATCGATCCCTACGCGCGCGCCGATATCTTCGTCTCGTTCACGCCGGACGGCGTGGACGTCGAGGAGGCGTACCTCACGACCCTCTCCCTGCCCGCCGGGCTCCAGATCAAGGCCGGTAAATTCTTCGCGCCCTTCGGCCGTCAGAACCAGCAGCATCCACACCTCTGGGACTTCGTGGACGCGCCGCTCGCACGAAACAGGCTCCTCGCCGCGGAGGTCCTCTCCGGGCCCGGCGTGGACGTCGCCTGGCTCGCGCCGCTGCCCTGGTTCACGGAGCTGCAGGTCGCGGCGCAGAACACCGCGCCCGCGCCGGAGGACGAGGAGCGCCTGACCGGCGTCGGGCGGCTCCTCCAGTACTTCCCGCTCTCCGAGGCGACGACGCTCGGGGTGGGCCTCTCCGCGGCGCGGCGCAGCGAGGCCACGGGCGCGTTCCGCGATCTCGGGGCCGTCGACGTCTACCTGCGCGCGCGGCCGCTCGCGAGCCGGTCGTACGTCACGCTCCAGGCGGAGCTCTACACGCGCAAGCTCCGCAACGTCGAGGGCGAGTCGGGGACGGGCGGCTACGCGCAGCTCTTCTTCCGGAGGGACGCCTACTGGGGCTACGGCATCCGCTACGACCGGGCGCCCGCCGCGGGGGACGCGGCGCCGGGGCCCGAGCACCGCTTCGGCGCGGTGGGCATCTGGTACCCGAGCGAGTTCCAGCGCCTCCGCCTCCAGATCTCGTACGACCGCGCGCCGGACGGCCGCGACGGCGTGGAGGCGCTCCTCGGCCTCGAGTTCGGCATCGGCTCGCACGGCGCGCATCCGTTCTAGAGGGGGTCCACGTGAAGACGTTCCGCATGAACAGAATCGCCCTCGCCGCCCTCCTCGTGCTCTCGGCGCCGGCGCGCGCCTCGGCGGCGCTCAAGGTCGTCACCACCACCGAGGGGCTCGCCGCGCTCGCGAGGGAGGTGGGCGGCGACCGCGTCCAGGTGGACAGCCTCTCGCGCGGCATCCAGGACCCGCACTTCGTGGACGCGAACCCGATGCTCGCGGTGCGGCTCCGGAACGCGGACCTCCTCGTCGACGTGGGCCTCGACCTCGAGATCGGCTGGCTGCCGCCGCTCGTGAACCAGTCGCGGAACGGCGAGATCCAGCCCGGCGGCGCCCGCCGCTTCACCGCCGCGTCCGCCGTGCAGGTCCTGGACGTGCCCACCGGCCCGGTGAGCCGCGCGCAGGGCGACCTCCATCCCGGCGGGAACCCGCACTTCATGACCGACCCACGGCGGGTCCTCAAGGTCGCGGAGGCGCTCGCCGCGAGGCTCTCGGCGCTGGACGGCGGCAGCGCCGCCTATTACGGTCAGCGCCTGCAGGATTTCCAGAGGCGCATCCAGGCCGCGGAGGCGCGCTGGGAGAAGGAGCTCGCGCCCGTCCGCGGGAGGAAGATGTTCACCCGGCACCGCACCATGACGTACTTCTTCGACTGGAGCGGCATCGTCTCCGACGGCGAGCTCGAGCCGCGGCCCGGCGTGCCGCCGCCGCCGAGCCACCTCGCGGACCTCGTGGTCGTGGCGCAGCGCGACGGCGTGAAGGCCATCTCCGTCGAGAACTACTACGACACGAAGTCGGCCGAGGTCGTCTCGCGCCACTCCGGCGCCAGGATCGTGCTCGTCCCCGGCGACGTCGGCGGAGAGCCCGGCGTGACCACCTACGAGAAGTACGTCGACACGGTGGTCGGCCGCATCGCGGGAGCGCTCCGGTGAGCGCGCTCGTGGCGCTCGATCGGGCGGCCGTGGGGTACGGCGGCCGCCCCATCCTGGAGGCGGTGGACCTCGTGGTCGTCCCGGGCGACTTCCTCGCCGTGGTGGGGCCGAACGGCGGCGGGAAGACGACCGTGCTCCTCTCGCTCCTCGGCGCGCTGCCGCTCGTCGGGGGCCGCCTCGTGCGGCCGCGCCCGGTGCGGGTCGGCTACGTGCCCCAGCGCGATCACGTCGACGCCATCTGGCCGTTCAGCGCCGGCGAGGTCGCGCTCATGGGCCGCGTGCCGTTCATCGGCCCCTGGCGGCGGCCCGGCGCCGCCGATCGCGAGAAGGTCATGGAGGCCATGGCGCGCGTCGGCATGGAGGAGCTCGCGGGCAAGGCCTTCGGCGAGATGTCCGGCGGCGAGCGGCAGCGCACGCTCATCGCCCGCGCCCTCGCCGCCGAGCCCGAGCTGCTGGCGCTCGACGAGCCCACGAACGGCATGGACCCCGCCGCCGAGCTCGCCACCATGGATCTCCTCCGCGAGCTGCACGGCGGAGGGAGGCTCGCCATCGTGATGGTGTCGCACCGGCTCGAGAACGTGGCGAACTACGCCCGCACGCTCGCCTTCGTGGACAAGGACAAGGCGCTCTTCCGGGTCGGGCCCCTCGACGCCATGCTGAAGCCGGAGGCGCTCGGCGCGCTCTACGGAAGGGCCGTGGCGGTGCGCGAGGAGAACGGCCGGCGCTTCGTCTATCCCACGAGCGCAGCGCAGGCGAACGGCGGTGGCCGGCCGTGAGCTCGCTCCGGGACTTCCTCGCCGCGCGCGAGATCTGGGAGGTCCCGCTCGCCGCGTCCGTCGTGGCGGGCGCGCTCCTCGGTTTCCTCGGCGTGTACGTCGTGCTCCGGCGCACCGTGTTCGTGTCGGCCGCGCTCACGCAGCTCTCCACGCTCGGCCTCGTCCTGACGCTCCTCGTGGAGGAGCGGGTCCACATCGAGACCGAGCACGCCCTCGAGCAGCTCGGCGTCGCCATGGCGTTCTCCGTCGCCGGCGCGCTCGTGCTCGGCGCCTTCCGCGCTCGCCGCCTCCCCGCCGAGGCGAGCGTCGGGGCCGCCTGGGTGGCCGGCTCCGCCCTCGTGGTCCTGGGGACGAGCCGCCTCGTCCACGCCGCGCACGACCTCGGCGGCATGGTCTTCGGGAACGCCGTCGCCGTCTCCGCGGCGGAGCTCGGCATGATCGCCCTCGTCGCCCTCGTGTGCACCACCGTCCACGCCGTCTTCGCGAAGGAGATCGCCTTCGCGTCGTTCGACCCGGAGACCGCGCGCGCCCTCGGCATGCCCGTGCGCCTCTGGGACGCCGCGCTGTTCCTCACGATCGGCCTCGCCATCCCCGCCGCCGCGAGGGCCCTGGGCGCGCTCCCCGTCTTCGCCTTCCTGACGCTCCCCGCCGCCGCCGCCCTCCTCCTGCGGGTCGGCTTCCGCCCCGCCTTCGCCCTCGCCGGCGCCTTCGGCGTCCTCGCCGCCGCCTCGGGCTACGTCCTGTCCTGGCTCCTCGAGCTCCCCACCGGCGCCACCATGGTCGTGATCGCCGCCCTCCTCGCCGCCCCCGGCGCCCTCTCTCGCGCCGTGCGCGGATAGCCCCTCGCGGCCGCCGTTTCGGGAGGGAGCGAGCGCCCGCCCGCAGTCGCCGCCGCCGGGCCGCGCCGGCCCCGCCGCCCCGCAGAAAGCTCTTGACCCCCGGGGCCTCGGAGCGTACAAACCCGCCTCGCTTCACGCTTTTTGGCGCGGGGTGGAGCAGCCAGGTAGCTCGTCGGGCTCATAACCCGAAGGTCGCGGGTTCAAATCCCGCCCCCGCAACTCCCATTAACGGACCCCCGGCCGCCCGAGAGGGCGGCCGGATTCGTATTCAGGGCTCCTCGCGCTTCGTAGCGCCGCGTTCCGTTGGGATCCTTCCACGGGAACGAGGGTGATCGGCACGAGGATGCGGGAGAGCGACCCGCTCGCCCGCTGCGGTGCGGTCTCGGCGATCTCGAGGACCTTCTCGAGGAACCTCGCTACGGCGTCCGGGTCTGGGATCGCGGCCGATCGGTCGCCTGCGGGGAGCTTCGCGGCGAGGCGCTGACGCAGAGACCGCAGCGTCTCCTCCTCAAGGCCGCGCTGTTCCGCGAGCGCCTCCGAGAACCCGGACCTAGCGATCGCGGCGGTCACGTTCCGGACCCGCGACTCCTGCGCCGTCACCTCGGCCTCGAGCGCCGCGCGCTCGCGATCGTCGTGCGGGTCCTTGTGCTGGAGCCGCTTCGTGAAGCCATCGACGAAGCGGGCCTGGATCTCCTTCGAGGCAAGGAGCTTCCGCAGCTCGTCGATGACGGCCCGGTTCAGCTTCCGCTCGGAGATGACGAGGCCGTTCCGGCAGGTCGCCGCGCCCTTCCCGTGGTGGGCGGAGCAGCCGAAGTTCGCGCAGGCGCGACCAGCCTTCCGCTTGAGGCTCACGACGCGCATCGTGCTCCCGCACTCGCCGCAGCGGAGGAGGCCGGTGAGGAGGTGGCCTGTCTTGCCGGTGCCGCGGGCGCGTCCCTTGGCGCCCTTCCTCTCCACGAACCGTGCCTGGAACACGCCTACCACCTGGAGGGCACGCGCTTCCGCGAAGACGCGGCAGCGCCGCACCTGATCGTCGATGGACCGGGCGTCCTGCCGGTCTGTCGAGTAGCGGGCGTAGATGACGACGGCGGCAGCGTCGTGACGGGTCGCCCGGGTCATCGCGTGCGCTCCTTCGTCCTCGGGGCGGGACGGCCGTGCTCGACGTCGAGCTTACCCTCGGCGACGAGCTCGGCAGCGGGCTCGCCGAGGTCCGTGGCCCATCTCGCCGCCAGATCGAGCCGGCGGACG
>DATDDC010000612.1:0-9552 GCA_036523995.1 Anaeromyxobacter sp. | reverse complement strand
CGGCGCCGCGCCCCTCGTGGTGCAGATCGAGGACGAGGTGTTCGGCCGCAACCGCGTCGCCATCGCGGAGCGCATCAACGAGTCCGCCCGCGGCACCGCCCGCGCAGGATCGGCCCGGGCGCGCGCGGACGCGGCGCTGGCGCGCGAGCGGGCCCGCCGCAGGAGCCCGGCCCTCGATCACGCCTGGTCCGTGTTCATCGGCGCGCCCCTCCAGCTCCCCGTGGCCCCCGAGGCCGAGGACGAGGCGCTGCGGCTCCTGCGCGCCGGGGACGCCGCCGGCGCCATGCGCGCCCTGGCCGGCCCCGTCCGCCACGGGCTCGAGGTGGCGGCGCGATCCCGGGAGCGGGCCGGCGACATCTACAACAGCGGCGCCGCCCTCTCCGAGGGGGCGCTCGAGGCGTACGTGGCGGAGGTCGGCTCCTCGCGCACCGTCCGCCGCGTCGACCTCCCCGTGGAGCGGATCCCCGACTCCCTGCGGGCGCGCTGGTACTTCGGCGAGGAGCCGCTCGCGCTCGTCGCGTGCTTCCACCCGGATGGCCGCGTGGGCGAGCTCTTCCGGCGCGTGGGCACCGCCTCGTTCAAGGGGCTCGGCGACGTCGTGGTCTGGGAGCTGTGCGACGAGGGCGGCGCATCGGGGGCCCTCGCGCTGGCGCTGGCGAGCGGGCAGCTGTCGGCGGAATGAGGAGCGGGAGCCCTCGGCGCCCTCACCCGTGGATGTAGGAAGCCGGGGCGCCGCACCCCGGCCCGATGCCGGCGAGGCTCTCCTGGTCGAAGAACACCGGGTGCGTGGCGTAGGCGTCGAGCCGCCCGCGCAGCACCAGGAAGGCGAGGAGCTGGTCCGAGTTGAAGGCGACCGGCGTCTGGGCGGCGAGGAGCTTCCTCGCGCCCTCGAGCGTCACGGCGTAGGCGTGCGTGCAGAGGTGCCGTCCGGCGCGGCGCAGGTTCGGCGAGAACGGGCGGGGCAGGAGCCGCAGCGCCTCGCCCGGGCTCCAGCGCACGAGCCGGAGCGGCGCGAGCGCGACGTAGAAGGCGCGCTTCAGGCGGGCCTTCGCCGTGACGCTGTCGTTGCCGAGGTAGCCGAGGTAGCAGAGCTCCCAGCCCTCGGGGAGCTGGCCCAGGGTGGCGGGGAGGAGATCCAGGGCGCCGGGGTGCGGGACGACGTCGTCCTCGAGGACGAGCACGCGGCGCCAGCCGTTCTTCACGACCTCCTCGTAGATGGCCCGGTGCGAGAGCGAGCAGCCCACGTGGCCGAGGGGCATGTCGGCCCGGTGGCGGAAGGCGCGCGGCGTCCGGCGCTCGTCGTAGATCCCCTGGGCGCGGAGCTTCTCGCGATCGAGGTCGAGCTTGTCGACGGCGTCGAGGAAGCGGAAGTCGAGCCCGGCGAGCCGATCGCGCGCCCGCTGCCGGCGCTCCGCCGCGCGCGGCAGGCTCACGACGAAGATGCGATCGGCCCAGCCGTTCAGGAAATGGAAGGCGCGCGCGGCCGCCGGCGAGGGCGCGGCGGCCCCGCTGTCGATGGCGCGATCGCTCACCGCGCCGCGAGCTTGCGATCGATGACGGCCTTGAGCGTTCCGAAGGGGACCGCCCCCTCGACCTTCTCGCCGTTCACGAACATGGTGGGCGTGCCGTTCGCCCCCACGCGGGCGGCGAGCCGCTGGTCGTCCTGGATGCGGCCCTTGGCGCGCCCGGAGCGGGTGGCCTCCTGGAAGCGCCGGACGTCGAGCCCGATCTCCCTGGCGATCTTCTCGTAGGTGTCGGGCGAGAGCTCGCGCTGCGACGAGAAGAGGCGGTCGTGCATCTCCCAGAACTTCCCCTGCTCGCGCGCGGCCTCCGCCGCCTCGGCCGCGGGGAGCGCGTTCGGATGGAACGGCAGCGGCTGGTGCTTCCACACGAGCCGGACCTTGTCGCCGTACTGCTTGCGGACCTCGGCGAGCGTCGGCTCCACGTTTGCGCAGAAGGGACACTGGAAGTCCGAGAAGAGGACCAGGGTCACCGGCGCCTTCGGGTTCCCGCGCACCGGATCGTCGGTGCGGATGTCGAAGGCCCCCGCGGGCAGCGCCGCGCCCGTGGCGCCGGCCGGCACCGCCGCGGTCGCCGGGGCGGCGGCGAGGTTCGCCTTGCAGGCCCGCTCGTAGAAGCCGGCGTCGGGCTTCTTCCCGCCGAGGAGCGCCTCGGCCTTCCTGAGCTCCTCGTCGGCCGCGGCCTTGAGCTGCTCGTAGGGCCGGGCGCCCACGACCTGGCGGCAGTTGAAGAACATGGTGGGCGTACCGCTGGCGTCCACCCGGGCCGCGAGCTTCTGGTCCTCCTGGATGCGCGGCTCGCCCTTCCTCGCGGCGACGGCCTTCTGGAAGCGGCCCACGTCGAGGCCGACGTCCTTCGCGTAGCGCACGAGGCTCGCCTCGTCGAGCGCCTGCTGGTTCTCGAAGAGCCGGTCGTGCATCGGCCAGAACTTGCCCTGCTCGCGGGCGGCCTCCGACGCGATCGCGGCGGGGAGGGCGTTCGGGTGCATGGGGAGCGGCTGGTGCTTCCACACGAGCCGCACCTTGCCCTTGAGCTCCTGCTCGAGCCTCGTGAGCGACGGCACCACGCGCGAGCAGAACGGGCACTGGAAGTCGGAGAAGAGCACGACGGTGAGCTCCGCGGCGGCCGGGCCGCGCACCGGATCGTCGGATCGGAACGTCACGTCGCGGTAGACGGCCGGCGGCGCGGCGGCCACCGCCGGCTGCGCGGGCGGGGCCGCCTGGGGCTGGGGCTGCCCGGGCTGCGGCGGGGGCGCCGAGCCGGGCACCATGACCGGCGCCGTGGCGGCGCGCTCCATGATGCGCGCGTAGAGCTGCGAGGGCTGGGCGCCCTCCTTGACCATGGCCTCGGCCTTCTTCAGCTCCTCGTCCACGATGAGCTTGAAGGCCTCGAGCGGCTGCGCGCCCACGAGCTTTCGGCCGTTGATGAAGAAGGTGGGCGTCCCGGTGGCGCCGAGCGACTGCGCGAGCCTCTGGTCCCGCTCGATGCGGTCCTTGTACTTCCCGGACGCCATCGCGTCCCTGACCTTCCCCGCGTCGACCCCCGCGTCCGAGGCGGCCTTCTCGATGGTCGCGGGCTCGAGCACCGAGGCCGCGAAGAGCGCGTCGTGCATCGCCCAGAACTTCGCGTCGCCGCCCTCGGCGCGCGCCTCCTCCGCCGCGATGGCGGAGGGCATCGCCCGCGGGTGGAACGGCAGCGGGTTGTGCTTGAAGGCGAAGCGCAGCTTGCCCGGGTACGCCTCCTCGAGCTGCTTCAGCGTCGGGTAGGCGCGCTTGCAGAACGGGCACTCGAAGTCCGAGGACTCCACGATGGTGACGAGCGCGTCCGCCGGGCCTCGCACGGGCGAGTCCTCGAGCGAGGCGCGATACACCGCCCGGGGATCCTCGGTCGGCCTGGGCGGGGGCCGCGCCGCCGTGGGGGGCGGCCGCACCGCCTGCCCCTTGCCGCCTCCGTCGACGGCGCCGCGCGTGAAGTAGCCGATGGCGAGGCCGGCGACGAGGGCGATGACCCAATTGACGTGCTTCATGGTACCGATACTCCTCGGGTTCGGGATCCAGGCGATGTATCAGGAAGCCCGGGTCCGGACAAGATTGGCGGCCGAATCTCGGGAGCGCATCCCGCGAACGCGTCGGAGCTCCACGGCGGGCAGGGGCTCGGGCTCGGTGTGGTGGCGGCGCCTACAGCGCGAGCGTCGCCCCGAGGACGAGCAGCACCTCCGAGTCCGTCTCGCTCGTGCTCGGCGCGAGGCCGCGCCGGGTGTAGCCGTTCCACCGCAAGGAAAGGCTGAACAGGGCCGTCCGATCGAGGGCCTGCCATCCGACGCTGGCCTCGCTCGCGAGGAGCAGGTCGGCCTTCCGCCACAGCTTCAGGACCTCTCCCTCCATCGAGGCGACCAGCGCCGGGGGCAGCTCGAGCGAGAACCGGAGCCGCCCCGCGCTGGCGGCGACGGGCCGGTCGGATTCCGAGGCCCAGGCGGCGCTGTGCGGCACGTGCGAGGCCCCGCGATACCGCACGAACGACGCCTCCACCGGGGCGGCGGCGTAGTGGAGGCGCATGGCCTCGCCCGCGAGCGGGAGCGTCCCCTCGAACGACGGCAGCGTCGCGGCCTGGGCGAGCACCTGGAGGCCGATCGCGGGGTAGCGGCCCGCCTCGGCGCGCGCCACGACGAAGCGGAACTCTCGCCGCCCGAGGGTGTACGCCGCCTCCACCTCGCCGTCGGTCGGCACGTAGATGTCGCGCTCGCCGCCCGTGAAGAGGCGGAAGCGGAGCCGGGCGGACTGTCCGGAGCTCCGGCCCCAGAGCCCCTCCGCCTGCCCCGCGAAGAAGAGGAGCAGCACGGGATTCTCGCGCGCCGGATCGAGGCGCATGCCCCCGAGCCTCGCCGCCGCGCCCGCGGCGAGCGAGAGGCGCCCGTGCGAGACGGCCTCGCCGGGCTGGAGCGGAGCGGCCTGGGAGCCCGCCGGCGCGACGGGCGCGTCGATCTCGCCCGCCGCGCGGGCAGGCGCGGCGAGCACGGCCGCCAGGGCGACGGCGAGGAGGTGCGTCCCCACGCGGCGACCCCTTCAGAAGCGGAACGAGGCGCCCGCGCGCACGAGCAGGGGAAGCCCCGCGCCGGAGGCGAGCGGCGCGCCCGTGTCGATCTCGCCGAAGAAGCCGAGCAGGCCCGTGAAGCGGATCTCGGCCGCGGCGCCGATGAGGAGCCAGCGCCAGTGCAGGTTGCTCCGCCGGGAGTTGGAGGCGTCGAACGCGGCGCGAAGCTGGATGGGGAACCCCGGGATGGTCCAGCGCACGCCGGGCCGCAGCGCCACGTGGCCGTCCGGCGCGAGGCCCAGCGCGGCGGCGATCTCGGGGCGCACGCCGACCGACTCGATCTCGTAGCCGGCGACGGCCTCGAGCTCGAGGAGCCCCGCCTTGCCCGACTCGAGGCCGAGCTCCGCCCCGCCGCCCAGCGAGGCGGAGGCGGTGAGCCCGCCGGACGCGGGCGGGGGGCCGGCCGGGGCGGGCTCGGCGGCCGTCGAGGCGAGGGGAGCGAGGGCGAGGAGCGCGGTGGCGAGGCGTCGCATCGCGGCGCAGCCTAGCGCCCGCACGCACGGCCCGGCAAGGAAACCCGCGGGCCGTCCCCCGTTGCCGCGCGCCGCCGGAGCCGCTAAACGAGGTGACCCGTGGCGACCGCGACCGACATGCCCGCACCCGTGCGGACGATCGACACCTCGGGCAGGCTGTGCCCGTACCCGATCGTGGAGACCGCGAAGGCGGTCCGCACCCTTCCGGACGGCGCGGTGCTGCTCGTCATCGCCACGGATCCCGGCATCGCCCTGGACATGCCGATGTGGTGCAAGGCGACGCGGCACGAGCACCTCGGCACCTTCCGGGACGGCGGCGCCTGGAAGAGCTTCGTGCGCAAGCGGGCGCGCTGAGCGCGTACCATGAATCACGACGAGGTGAACGGAGGCGGACCTGGCGAGCGCGGCATCATCGCGCCCCCCAGCAAGAGTGACGCGGCATGAGGCAGCCGAAGGCCATCGCGATGATCTCGGGCGGGCTCGACTCGACGCTCGCCCTCGCCCTCATGGCCCGCCAGGGCGTGTCGGTGAAGGCCATCAACTTCTACACCGGGTTCTGCATCACCGAGACGCAGCGCCGGAAGGGCGGCCGCCCAGACGGCACGGTGCCGAGGAACGAGGCCCTGCGCGCGGCCTCGGACCTCGAGGTCGAGATCGAGTACGTGGACCTCTCCGACTCGGGCTACCTCGACATGCTCGTTCACCCGAAGTACGGCTACGGCGCGAACGCCAACCCCTGCGTGGACTGCCGCATCTTCATGATGTCCCGCGCCCGCGAGATCATGCTCGCCGAGGGGGCGGACTTCGTCTTCACGGGCGAGGTGCTGGGCCAGCGGCCGAAGAGCCAGCGGCGCGACACGCTCCGCATCATCGAGCGCGAGAGCGGCCTCGACGGGCGGCTCCTGCGGCCGCTCTCCGCGAAGCTCCTCCCGCCCACCGTCCCGGAGCGGGAGGGGCTCGTCGACCGCGAGAAGCTCCTCGACATCAGCGGCCGCTCGCGCCTCAGGCAGATGGCCCTCGCCGAGGAGCTCGGCCTCACCGACTGGCCGCAGCCCGCCGGCGGCTGCTGCTACCTCACCGACGAGAGCTTCGCCCGGAAGTTCTTCGACGTCCTCGACGCGCGCGAGGCCGCGGGGGAGGAGCGGAAGATCCTGAAGGAGGACGTCGTGCTCCTCTCGACGGGGCGGCACTTCCGGCTCTCGCCCAGAGCGAAGCTCGTCGTGGGGCGCAGCGAGGTCGAGAACGCCATCCTCGAGCACCACGTCGAGGGCCGCGCGCGCCTCGAGGCGAGGGGCGTCAACGGCCCCGTCGCGCTCGTCGAGGGCGAGCCGACGTGGGAGGAGCGGGTGCTCGCCTCGCGCATCGTCGCGCGCTACGGCAAGGGGAAGGACCTCGCCAAGGTGGCCGTGGAGTGGCGCGAGGGCGACCTCCTCGAGACGTACGAGGTCGAGCCCGAGGCCGACGAGGCGCGCATCGAGAAGCTGCGGATCTGAGCAAACGCCCGGCTGGCGGGCCGCCCGGAGGCACAAAAACTGATCGACGTCAACCGAAGGGGCGGTTCGACGCACGTCGTCGTTCGCGCGACGCGTCAAATCTGCTACACGTACGCTTCTCCCGGCTGCGAGCGATATCGCCGCGGACCCAAATTCTGCAAACCACGCGAGGTACAGGGATGCCCCACAAGCGCATCTACTCCTTCGGCGGCGGCAAGGCCGAGGGAAACAAGGACATGAAGGAGCTGCTCGGCGGGAAGGGCGCCGGTCTCGCCGAGATGTCGAACATCGGGATTCCAGTCCCGCCCGGCTTCACCATCACGACCGAGGTGTGCACCGAGTACTACCGCTCGGGAAAGAAGCTGCCGCGCGCCCTCGAGGCCGACGTGAAGAAGGCGCTCGAGAAGGTCGAGGCGCTCACCGGCAAGGGGTTCGGCGACCCCGAGAACCCGCTCCTCGTCTCCGTCCGCTCGGGCGCGCGCGTATCGATGCCCGGCATGATGGACACCGTCCTCAACCTCGGCCTCGACGACGGGACGGTCGAGCGCCTCGCCACGCGGGCCTCGAACCCGCGCTTCGCCTGGGACAGCTACCGTCGCTTCGTCGCCATGTTCGGCGACGTCGTCCTCGGCATGAAGCCGGAGCGCAAGGAGGACCGCGATCCCTTCGAGGAGATCCTGCACGCGAAGAAGGAGGCGCGCAGGGTGAAGCACGACTCCGAGCTCCCCGTGGACGCGCTCCGGGAGCTCGTCTCCGAGTTCAAGGCGGAGATCCGCCGCCGCAAGGGCGTCGAGTTCCCGGACGACCCCATGGACCAGCTCCTCCAGGCGGTCGCGGCCGTGTTCCGCTCCTGGGAGAACGACCGCGCCATCGCCTACCGGAAGATGAACGGCATCCCGGCGGAGTGGGGCACGGCCGTGACGGTCCAGTCCATGGTGTTCGGCAACATGGGCGACGACTCCGGCACCGGCGTCGCCTTCACCCGCAACCCGGCCGCGGGCGACGACGAGTTCTACGGCGAGTTCCTCGTGAACGCGCAGGGCGAGGACGTGGTCGCCGGCATCCGCACGCCGCAGAAGATCCGGGAGCTCGAGGCGCGCTGGCCGGACATCGCGCGCCAGCTCGAGGAGGTCCGCTCCCGGCTCGAGCGCCACTACCGCGACATGCAGGACATCGAGTTCACCATCGAGCGCGGGAAGCTCTACGTGCTCCAGACCCGCTCCGGGAAGCGCACCGGCCTCGCCGCCGTCCGCATCGCGGTGGCCATGGCGGAGGAGAAGCTCATCTCGAGGGACGAGGCCGTCCTGCGGGTCGAGCCCGAGGCGCTGAACCACCTCCTCCGCCCCATCTTCGACGGCGAGCGGAAGGCCGAGGCCGTGAAAGCGGGCAAGCTCCTCGCGAAGGGCCTCCCCGCCGGCCCCGGCGCTGCGAGCGGCCGGCTCGTCTTCTTCGCGGAGGACGCGGAGGCCTGGCGCGCCCGCGGCGAGACGGTGCTCCTCGCCCGCCACGAGACGAGCCCCGAGGACATCCGCGGCATGGCCGCGGCGGAGGGCTTCCTCACCGCGTTCGGCGGCATGACCTCCCACGCCGCCCTCGTGGCGCGGCAGATGGGCAAGGTCGCCATCGTGGGCTGCGAGGCGCTCCGCTTCGACTACCACGCCAAGACCATGATCGTGGCGACCGGCGCGGGCGAGAAGGTCCTGCGCGAGGGCGACTGGATCTCCATCGACGGCACCGCCGGCGAGGTCATCGAGGGCCAGCTCGACACCCGGCCCTCCGAGGTGGTGCAGGTGCTCGTCGAGAAGTCGCGCGAGCCCAAGGGCGCCAGGGTCTACCAGGAGTTCGCGAAGCTCCTCTCCTGGGCCGACCAGGTGCGGCGCCTCAAGGTGCGCGCCAACGCCGACCAGCCCGATCAGGCCACGACCTCCGTCGCCTTCGGCGCGCAGGGCATCGGCCTGTGCCGCACCGAGCACATGTTCTTCGGCGAGGGGAAGATCGGCCCGATGCGGGAGATGATCGTCGCCGAGACGGAGGAGGACCGCCGCAAGGCGCTCGCCAAGCTCCTCCCGCTGCAGCGCGAGGACTTCAAGGGCCTCTTCCTCGCCATGGCGGGCAAGCCCGTCACGATCCGCACCCTCGACCCGCCGCTCCACGAGTTCCTGCCGCACGACGAGGCGGGCATCGCCGAGCTGGCCCGGGCCACCGGCAAGACCGTGGATGCCGTGAAGGCGCGGGTGGAGGAGCTCGCCGAGTCGAATCCCATGCTCGGCAACCGCGGCTGCCGGCTCGGGATCACCTATCCCGAGATCACCGAGATGCAGGCGCGGGCCATCTTCGAGGCCGCCATCGACGCGCTCGAGGAGGGCGTGAAGTCCGACCCCGAGGTGATGATCCCGCTCGTCGGGACGAAGAAGGAGCTCGATCACCAGGCGGCGGTGGTGCGCCGCGCGGCGGACGAGGTCTTCCAGGCCCGGGGCAAGAAGGTGCGCTACTCGGTCGGCACCATGATCGAGATCCCGCGAGGCGCCATCTGCGCCGACGAGATCGCGAAGACCGCCGAGTTCTTCTCCTTCGGCACGAACGACCTCACCCAGACGTGCTTCGGCCTCTCGCGCGACGACACGGGCCCGGTCATCAACGCGTACGTCCAGAAGGACATCCTGCCGGGCGATCCGTTCGTGTCCATCGACCGCGACGGCGTGGGCGTGCTCATGGTGATGGGGATCGCCCGCGGGCGCGCCACGCGCCCGGGCATCAAGCTCGGCATCTGCGGCGAGCACGGCGGCGACCCGTCCTCCGTCGCCTTCTGCCACGAGGTGGGGCTCGACTACGTGTCCTGCTCGCCCTACCGGCTCCCCATCGCCCGGCTCGCGGCGGCGCAGGCGGCCCTCCGAGAGGCCGCGGCGCGCGGCAAGGAAGGGAGGGCGGCGAAGGCGGCGCGGGCGGGCGCGAACGGCATCCAAGTCCCTGCGATG
>DATDDC010000611.1:0-4141 GCA_036523995.1 Anaeromyxobacter sp. | reverse complement strand
CGCGCGATCTCGGCTCCGCGGACCGGAACGAGGGGCGCGCGCCGCCCGCTGCCCGCGGCGCGCACGCCGGGCAGAGCGGGACCGCGCCGGGCCGCCCGTCGTCCGAGTCGAACACGGCAAAGCAGCGGGAGCAGGTGACCTGGGGCATCCCGCCGAAGGTACCGCATCCGGTGGTGGGACGTCCCCCGACCCCGACCCTGCGGCGACGGCGAATCCGACCCTCGACCGCGACCTCGACCGCGACTTCGACCGCGACCTCGACCTCGACCTCGACCGCGACCTCGACCGCGGCCCTGACCGCGACCGCGGCCCCGACGTCGAGCCCGACCCCCGGTCACCCGCCGTCAGGCCTTCACGATCTTCTCGCGGCCGGCGCGCACGCCCTTGCAGGCGTTCCGGGTGTCGACCACCAGCCGGGAGCGCTCCACCACGTGGGCGTAGTCGATGCACGAGTGGTCGGTGGCGATGAGCACCGCGTCGGCAGACTCGAGCGCGTCGTCGCCGAGCGGGACGCTCACCATGTCGAGCCGGTGCTCGCGCATGCGCGGCACGCGGGGGACGTAGGGGTCGTGATAGACGACCTGCGCCCCGCGCTCCTGCAAGAGCTCGATGAGCCGCACCGACGGGCTCTCGCGCATGTCGTCCACGTCCTTCTTGTAGGCGATGCCGAGCACGAGGACCCTGGCGCCGCGCAGGGCCCGGCCGCGATCGGAGAGCGCCTCCATGAGCCGCTGGACGACGTAGCGCGGCATCTCCGTGTTCACCTCGCCGGCGAGCTCGATGAACCGCGTCTGGAACTCGTACCGGCGCGCCTTCCACGTGAGGTAGAAGGGGTCGATGGGGATGCAGTGCCCGCCCAGCCCCGGGCCGGGCTGGAAGGGCATGAAGCCGAAGGGCTTGGTGGCCGCCGCGTCGATGACCTCGTTCACGTCGAGGTCCATGCGGTGGCAGAGCACCTTGAGCTCGTTCACGAGGGCGATGTTCACGGAGCGAAACACGTTCTCGAGGATCTTCGTCATCTCCGCCACGCGCGTGGACGAGACCGGCACCACGCGCTGGAAGGCCGTGCCGTAGAGCGCGAGCGCGATCTCGAGGCACGACGGCGTGAGGCCGCCGACGATCTTCGGGATGGTGTGCGTCGCCACGCCCGAGCCGGGGTTCTCGCGCTCCGGCGAGAACGCCAGGAAGAAGTCCCTGCCCGCCCGCAGGCCGCTCCCCTTCTCCAGGATGGGGAGGAGCACCTCCTCGGTCGTGCCGGGGTAGGTCGTGGACTCGAGCACCACCGCCTGGCCGGGGCGCAGCCACGGCGCGATGTCCTCGCCCGTCTTCTCGACGAAGGAGAGGTCCGGCTCGCGCTCGCGCGTGAGCGGGGTGGGCACGCAGATCACGATCGCGTCGCACGCGGAGAGGCGGCCGAACTCCGTGGTGGCGTCGAGCGTGCCCTCCTTCACCGCGGCGGCGATGTCGTCCGCGGGGACGTGCCGGATGTAGCTCCGCCCCTCGAGGAGGAGCCTGGGCTTCTCCGGGTCGACGTCGACGCCGAGCGCCGCCAGCCCGCCCTTGCGCGCGAAGGTGAGCGCCAGCGGGAGCCCGACGTATCCCAGCCCCACGACCGCCACGCGCGCGGTCCGCGCCCGCAGCCGGGAAAGGAGCTGCGTCTCGCCCCCGGCGGACTGCTGCATCTCGAACATGGACTCCCCCCGCGGAACGACGGCGCGCCCGGCGTGCCGCAGGGCGAGCGCAGGGCGGGTGAGCAAGGCGCGCGCCAGCGGATCGGGCCGGTGGATGGCGGCGGATGTGCGAGTCGCCGTCGCGAGGGGGAGCCGCCGCGGCGGCCGGGTTCGCCGCATGGGCAAGATCGTTCCCACCGGGCCCGTGCCGGCGGGCGGCCGCTCGCCTGGCTAATGGGGCAGCACGCGGCCGACCGCCTCGCGCAGGTCCGCCGCGGTGAACGGCTTCTCGACGATGGGCCCCTCGAAGGCGCCCATGGCGTGCCTCGCGTCCTCGAGGAGGCCCGCGCCGGTCACGAGGACCATCCGGCCGGCGAGGCCGGGATCGCGCCGGTGAAGCTCCGCCCAGAAGTCGGCGCCGCTCATCTCGGGCATGAGGAGGTCGCAGATGACGGCGTCGAAGCGGCCGTCGACGAGGTGCTGCAGCGCGGCCCGGCCGCTGGCGACCGCGACCACGTCGTGGTCCTCCGAGAGGACGCGCTCCATCGCCTCGGCCACGAGCGCCTCGTCGTCCACGACGAGGATGCGGGCCCGGCGCGGCGCGGGGCCCTCGGGCGACCGGGGAGTGGGGGTCGTCCGCGGCGCAGAGGCCGCGGCGCCCGAGGGCCGCAGCCGCACCGTGAAGCGCGTGCCCTCCCCCACCTCGCTCTCCACGCCGATCTCGCCGCCGAAGGCGGCGACGATCTCGTGGCAGATGGCGAGCCCGAGGCCGGTGCCGGTCCCCACCGGCTTCGTCGTGAAGAACGGATCGAAGATGCGGCCGAGCACCTCGCGCGGGATCCCGCAGCCGGTGTCCTCCACGGCGATCTCGACCCAGCCCTGGCGGATCCGCGAGGACACGCGGATCTCGTTCCGCTCCGCGGCGCCGTCGGGGATGGCCTGCGCCGCGTTGACGAGGAGGTTCAGGAACACCTGGCCGAGGCGGGACTCGCTGCCGTCGACGAGGGGGATGTCCTCGAGGTCCCGCACGAGCCGCGCGCGCTTCTTGATCTCGCCCCGTGCCAGCTGGAGCGCCGACTCCAGGGCCGCGCGGGCGTCCACCGGCTGGCGGCGCTCGTCGTCGCGCGAGAAGGTCTTGAGGTCCTTCACGATGCGGGCCACCCGGTCCGCGCCCTGCAGGGCGTCGTCGAGGGCGCCGCGGAGCTGCTCGACGATGCTCGACACGTCGGCGGAGGCATCCTGCAGCGCCGGGCTCTTCCGGAGGAGATCGCGGGCGTGCGCCAGGTTCGCCGTGACGTAGGTGAGGGGGTTGTTCATCTCGTGAGCGACGCCGGCGGCGAGCGTCCCCACCGAGGCCATGCGGTCGGCGAGCGCCAGGCTCGCCTTGAGGCGGTTCCGCTCGGTGACGTCCGAGATGGTGCCCAGGGCGCGCAGGGCGGCGCCGCCCCGCTCCCGGGACACGACCCGGCCGCGCACGAGCATCCAGCGCGACTCCCCCGCGGCCGTGACCACCGGCACCTCCATCTCGAAGAACGGCGCGCTGTCGTCGAGGAGCCCCGACAGCCCCGCGTCGAAGGTGGGGAGCTCGTCCGGGCGCAAGACGGATCGCACGGCGGCGAGGTTGGGGAGGTCGCCGGGGAGGCGCCCCAGCAGGCTCGCCGCGCGCGGGCTGAAGATCATGAGGTCCCGGGCCACGTCCCAGTCCCAGATGCCGTCGTCCACCGCGTCGAGCACGAGGCGCATGCGCTCCTCGCTCTGGCGCAGCTCCTCCTCGGCGCGGATGCGGGCGCTCGCGTCCTGCACCGCGCCGCGATCGCCGTGCGCCTGCGGCCCCGGGGAGCGCGCGCCGCGCCTCGGGCGCAGGGACCAGACGCCGATGCCCAGCGAGGCGAGGACTGCGAGGAGGGCGGCGGCGTCGACCGGGGACAAGGCCCGTTGCCTTAGTGGCGGAAGTGGCGCATCCCCGTCGCGACCATCGCGATGCCGCCGCGGTCGGCGGCCTCGATCACCTCGGCGTCGCGCACCGAGCCGCCCGGCTGGATGATCGCCGTGGCGCCGGCGCGGAGGATCTCCTCCACGCCGTCCTTGAAGGGGAAGAACGCGTCGGATCCCACCGACGAGCCGCGCACGTCGAGCTGCGCCTTCATCACGGCGGTCTTCACCGACTCGACGCGGCTCGTCTGCCCGCCGCCGATGGCGACGGTGCGGTCGTCCTTCGCGAACACGATGGCGTTCGACTTCACGTGCTTCACGACCTTCCAGGCGAAGAGGAGGTCCTTCCACTCCTGCTCGGTCGGGGCGCGCTTCGTCATCAGCTTGCAGTCCTCGCGCCGGATGGAGCCGAGGTCGCGGTCCATGACGAGGAGACCGCCCGTGACGGAGCGGAGCTCGCGCGCGTCCTCCGGACGCCGCTTCCAGCTCGCCTTCGGCTGGCCGAGCCGCGGGGCCTCCAGGACGCGGAGGTTCTTCTT
>DATDDC010000610.1:0-11596 GCA_036523995.1 Anaeromyxobacter sp. | reverse complement strand
GCCGTCGCGCTCGCCGCGGCGGCAGGATCGGCCGCGACCGGCGCGGCCGGAGCGCCGCCGGCCGGCGCCGCAGCGCTCTGCGTCTTCTCCGCCTCCATCGCCTTGAAGACGCGCGGCACGTACGTGCTCGCGATGGCCAGGTACGTGAGGAACATCGCGAGCGCCTGATAGCGCCAGCCTCCGCGCGCGCGGGAGCCCTTTCGCACGGCGACGCCGACGAGGAGCCCGACCACGATGCTGATGAGGCCGATCTCGTACCCGGTGAGCACGGCGATGGCGTAGTACAGCGCCGAGCCCGCGGCGGCCGCGACGAGGCCGAGGGCGGTCGCCTTGAGGAGCGTCGGCAGGTGCGAGCCTCCCGCCGCAGCGACCGCCTTGTCCTTGCAGCGGTTGCACGCGATCGCTCCGTTCACCTCGAAGTACGACGCCAGCGCGTCGCCGCACGCGACGCAGCGCGCGCTCGAGGCCGCCGCCTGCGTGGGCTCTGCCGTGTCGAACTGCAGTCCGCCGACCGGATTGCTCATGTGCCCTCCCGCGAGCGACGCTCCATTGTAGCGGGCGAGCGAGCGCGAGTGGGGTGGCCGGCGGGATCCGTCGTCGCCTGGCGGTGATATCTGGACGCAGCGTCCACCCGCACCCACACACGCGCTCGCCTCGGGGACCGGGCCCGCGCGAGGCGACGCCCGCGGCGCCTAGCGGCCGAGCACGCGATCGAGCGTCCCGGCGAGCTCCTCGATCCGATACGGCTTCGCGACCACGCCGCAGAAGCCGTGCTTGCGGTAGTCCGCCATGACCGGGTCGTTCGAGTAGCCGCTCGACACGATCGCCCGCACCAGCGGCTCCCGCTCGCGGAGGAGCGCGATGGTCTCCTTCCCGCCCATCCCTCCCGGGATGGTCAGGTCCAGGATGGCGGCGTCGATGGCGCGGCCTCCGGCGCGCGCGGAGGCGCAGAGGGCCAGGAGCTCCGCGCCGTCGCGCGCGTGCGCGACGTCGTACCCGAGGCTCCGCAGCATCCGAGCGACGGCCTTTCGCACGAGATCGTCGTCGTCCATCACCGCGACGAGGCCACGACCGCGCACGACCTTGCCGCTCGCCGCCCGGTGAAGCTCGGGGCCGTCGGGCGCCGAAGGCAGGGTGACCAGGAACGTCGCCCCCCGGGCGGACGCGCCGTCGAGCCGGAGGGAGCCTCCGTGCCGCTTGACGATGGAGTGCGCCGTGGCGAGCCCGAGGCCGGTCCCGCCCTGCTTCGTCGTGAAGTAGGGATCGAAGATGCGGCGCGCGATCTCCGGCCGGATGCCCGGGCCCGTGTCGGCCACGGCGATCTGCACGCAGCGCGGCCCCCCCTCCCCCGCGGGCTCCAGGCCGCCCTCGCGCACGTTCTCGGCCGAGATGCGCAGGAGCCCGCCCTCCGGCATGGCCTGCATCGCGTTCAGCACGAGGTTCTGGATCACCTGGCCGATCTGGCCCTCGTCGGCGTGGACCGGCCACAGGTCGGAGGGCAGCTCGTACTCGCAGCACACCTTCGACCCCCGCAGGGCGAACGACGCGGCCGCGCGCAGGACCGGTCCCAGGACCAGGCGCTGCTTCACCGGCTCCCCGCCACGAGAGAACGTGAGGAGCTGCCGGGTGAGGTCCTTGGCCCGCAGGGCGGCTCCCTCCGCCTCGACGAGCAGCTCCCGGAGGTACGCGTCCTCCCCGCTCGCCTCGCGGGCGAGGGAGATGTCGCCGAGGATCGCGGTCAGCAGGTTGTTGAAGTCGTGCGCGATGCCGCCGGCCAGGATCCCGAGCGATTCGAGCTTCTCGACCCGCGCCTGCTCCTCCTCGGCCTTCTTCCTGCGGGTGGTGTCGATGAGCGTTCCCACGATGGCGGGCCGGCCGCGATGCATCGTCCGCGTGCCGTACACCTCCACCGAGATGACCTCGCCGTTCTTGCGAACGCCTCGGAACTCGTACTGGATCGACGGCGGATCCGCCTGCAGCCGCTTGCGGACGCTCTCGGCCACGAGGGCGCGGTCGTCGGGGTGCGTGAGCTCGGAGTTGTGCATCTTGCCGGCGATCTCGTCCGGCGCGTAGCCGAAGAGCTCGGCCATGCGCGGGTTCACGTACTCGAGGACGCCGTCCTGGATGAGGTACACGCCGACGATGGCCCGCTCGGCGAGGTCGCGGAAGAGAGCCTCGGATTCGGCGAGCGCCTGCGCCGCGTGGCGATGCTCGGCGACCTCCCGGGCGCGGTGGGCGGCGAGGGCCTCGTTCTCGAAGCGCAGGCGGATGGACTTGTTGAAGGCGCGCGCCGCCGTCCTGCGGACGCCGTTCATCGCGCCCGTGAAGAGCAGCATCATCGTCGCCAGGGCGAGGTGGATGCGGTCGCCCTCCCAGAGCAGCCGGACGAGGACCGAGGCGCCGACGGGGATCGAGAACACCGCCGCCGCGCGGCCATACGCGAGATTGGATCCCACGGCGCCGCCGACGAGGCCGGTCATCATGAGCAGCAGGACGGTCTGATCCAGGAGCGAGCCGGAGACGTAGAAGAGCGCGCCCGCGGCGCCCCAGGTCACGCCGCTCAGCGCGCTGCCGTACGTGTACAGGCGGGCCCAGCGGGGAGCCTCCGCCGGGGAGCGCGCGCGGGAATGGTAGCGGCGCGCCAGGAGCGCCCGCGCGAGCGTGCTCGCGCCCATAGCGCCGACCCAGGCGAGCGTCGTCGCCAGGGAACGCCGCCCGCCCAGGAGCGCGATCAGGATCGCCGCGGTGGCGAGGAGCATCGCCACGACGAGGCCGCTCCGGCCGTAGAGCAGGCGCACGCGCTCCGCGAACACGAGCTCGTCGGTGTTCGCGGAGGCGTCCCCGGACGCGCCGGGCTCGGGCGGGCGCGCGGGCCGCGGGAGGGCGTCCGCGCTCGGTGCGGAGCTCGACGCGGAGCTCGGCGCGGAGCTCGACCCTGCGACTCCGATGCGGGGCATCTCGGCGACCCATGTCTGCGAGCCTCGTGCCGGCAGGCGAAGCGCGAAGTCGCGCGCCGATCTTCTCGAACCGGGCGTAGTTGCTGGGTGCCGCGGACCTGGCGGCGCGGGTGGGAATGCGCCGCACCCTCGCAGCGGGCGGGTCGGCCGGACGCCGGGTCTCGCGCGCCTCGGCTCCATGTACCCGGCGCTCTCGAGGTGTCCTGCTACCCCCTCCTCGCGCTGGAGGCGAGCACCGGGGCGAGCTCGCAGGCGCACCCCATCGTCGCCGCCTCCACGTGGGGGCCAGCTCGCCCTGTCGCTCGACCTCCCGGCCGCCGCCTGGAGCGCCAGGCGGAAAGGTGCCGACGGGAGTCGAGCCGCAGCGCACCGTGAGCTTCCACCACCCGGGCGCCGGTGCTGCGCGCCCGTCCTTCCGGTCATTCCCTGCGCGGCGGTGCGCGCGGCGGCCAGCGCCTCGATGTCACGCGAGGGTGCAGCCGCGGGCCGAGAGAAAGAGCGCGAGGCCCCGTATCCTTTCGCCTCCGCCGTCCGTTTCCCCGCCATGACGACCCCGCCACGCGACGCCGCGAAGGAGCTCCTCCCCGAGGCCGTGAGCGGATCGTGGCTTCGCGTCATCGCGGAGATCTGCGGCGAGCTCGACGTGCCGTTCCGCGTGAACGGGTATCGCTACTGGCCGGCGCCGTAGCAACCCGGGAGCCCTGCATGAAGACCATCGCGTCCCCGCTCGTCCTCGTGGCGATGCTCGCCTCCTCCTCCGCGCTCGCCGCCCAGCCCCCGCCCGCCGGGGCCGCGAAGGCCACGCTTCCCCCGGCGGCCATCGCGTCCGCCCCGCCCGTCGCGCGGGGCCACGCGCCGGTGAACGGCCTGCGCCTCTACTACGAGGTCCACGGGCCCGCCGGCGGCACGCCCCTCGTGCTGCTGCACGGCGGCGACCCCGCCATCGAGACCTCCTGGGCGCGGGTGCTGCCCGCGCTGGCGAGGACGCGGCGGGTGATCGCGTTCGACCAGCAGGGCCACGGCCGCACGGCCGACGCCGACCGGCCGTTCACCTTCGAGGGATCCGCGGACGACGCCGCCGCGCTCCTCGCCCACTTGAAGATCGCGAAGGCGGACCTCATGGGCTTCAGCAACGGGGCCAACATCGCGATGCAGGTCGCCATACGCCATCCGGAGCTCGTGCGGCGGCTCGTGCTCGCGTCGGGGATGGTGAAGCGCGACGGGCTCCGGCCCGAGTTCTGGCAGGGCATGCAGAAGGCGAAGCTCGAGGACATGCCGCCGCATCTCGCCGAGGCGTACCGCAGGACCTCGCCGCACCCGGAGCGGCTGCCCTCGTTCTTCCAGAAGTCGGTGGAGCGGATGCTCGGGTTCCGCGACTGGCCGGAGGCGGCCCTGAGATCGATCGCCGCCCCGGCGCTGGTCGTGGCCGGCGACGCGGACATCGTCCGGCCCGAGCACGCGGTGGAGATGGCCCGCCTCCTCCCCCACGCGCGGCTCGCCATCCTGCCGCTCACCGATCACGAGGGCGTGGTGTTCGCGCGCGCCGGCTGGCTCGTACCCATGGTCGAGGCGTTCCTCGACGGGGACCTGCGGTGAAGGGGCGCGACGGTCGCACCAGACCGCGGCGTGGCCGCGCAGCGCACCTGCGTCTCTCCGCCGGATGCGCGCATCCCGCCCGGGCGTGGTGGGCCTGCCCGGCGAGGGATACCCCATGCGCCCGGACACAGATCTCAGCCGAGGTGCTTCACTACGCGCTCAGGGAGGGCCTCACCCATGTCGCGTTCGCGAATCGGCAGCTTCCGTACCACGAAGGGAATCCGGGCGATCGTCCTGGCGCTCACGCCGCTGGCGCTCGCGCCCACGTTGCAGGCGTGCGCGGGCTGCGGAACGCCGGACGTCAGCGTGACGCCGAATCCCACCGTCGGGCCCACCGCGGATCACGAGGTCCGCTGCGCGTGCCAGATCGGCTGGGACGACCTCAGCTGCGCCCTGGCCGGCACCAACGGCATCCCGGACAACCTCTGCAATCCGAATCCGCGGTCCTTCGACATCGACATGTGCGTTCCCGCGAACCTGAACACCGCGCTGGGGGCCACGCCGACCGACGCGGAGTTCACCGCCGGGATCAACGACTTCTGCTCGACGACCGTGGTGAGCTCGCTCACGGCGTTCCTCGGCGCGATCTCCGGGAACAACGGCTGCGGTCACTTCACGATCTCCTGCGCGCCGGGCACGCTCTCGAGCGGGCTCGCGGTCCAGGTGAACCCGCGCTGCGACAAGCCCTGCGCGGACATCGCCTGCGTCACCTCGGGCGCCGGCGCCAACTGCGACCTGAACAGCGTGTTCTCGGGCCCGACGGGGATCGACCCCACGCAATGCAATTGCACCAACACCTCGGGGTGCAGCACCAGCACGGCGAACGTCTGCCAGCCGATGAACTCCGTGGCCGATCCCCCGTCGCTCACCCAGGGATTCCTCGCGGGAGCGCTCGGCCAGGCCTCGACCGTCGTGCTCGACAGCGCCGCCTCGACCATGGCCGTCACGGTGACCGTGGACGGCCCCCTGGGCACCACCTTCTCGGACACCCAGACGACCCACCTCCACGGCAACGTCGCGCTCTACGGGCGTCCCTGCCCCGGATCCGCGTGCCAGACCCGCATCGGCCTGAACGCCTACGCGGACGACATGACGTTCCGGTTCGGGTGCGTGGGAGACGTGTGCTTCGCGTCGAGCACGCTGTCGAGCATGGCCATCGTCGGCGGCACCGGGGACGTCGCCGTGAACGTCGACGCCACCGGGCACGGCACCATCCCCGTCGGCGCCCTGAGCATCATCGCCGACGGGACCCAGGACGGAAGCCGGATGACGGTGTCCGCCCCGAACATCCAGGCGGTGGATTTCCAGGTCGACTTCGCCGGCAAGACGTTCAGCATCCCCGGCGGAGCGAACGCCACGTTCTCCAACGGGAGCAGCGCCACCATCCAGCTGGCCGGCGCCATCGCGAACCAGCCGCCGCGCGCGGTGGCCGGCGCCGATCGCGTCCTGGAGTGCACCTCTCCCCAGGGCGCGCAGGTGACGCTCGACGCGGCCGGCACCTCGGACCCGGACGGCGACCAGATCGCCTACAACTGGTGGTCGGGGGCGCCGTTCACCAGCGCCGGGCTGGTGTTCGACTCGCAGTTCACCGCGACCGTCGTGGCCCCGTTCACGCCCCCGAGCCGGACGACGCAGTACTGGTTCACGGTCAGCGATTCCCACCTGGACACCGACGGAGCGAGCACGCGGGTGACGGTGCAGGACACCACGCCGCCGGCCCTCACCCTCTCGGCCGACCCCGGCTGCCTGTGGCCTCCGAACCACAAGATGGTGCTCTACGAGCTCGGCAACGGGCTCGACGCCGTCGCGGCCGACGCCTGCGACGCCTCCCCCCGGGTCGAGATCGTCAGCGTGGTCAGCAACCAGCCGGCGCTCGGCGGTGGATCCGGCAACACGCCGGTGGACGTCATCCAAGGAACGAGGGCCTTCTGCGTGCGCGCGGAGCGCGACGGCACCGTCAAGGGCGACCGCGTGTACACCGTGACCGTGCGAGCTACCGACGCGAGCGACAACTCCCGGACGCAGACCATCGACATCGTGGTCGGGCACGATCAGGCGCGCGCGAAGTGCGCCAACGTCGCCCGCTCGCGTGAGGTCGCCGACGGCGACCCGCGCTGCTCGGCCGACGTCGTCGTCGAGCGCTCGAGGCTGCCCGTGAGCGAGCCGCCGGTGGTGAGCCGCGCCGCCGGCTCCGGATCGGCCAGGGGCTGCGGCGCCGCTGGCGCGAGCGCGGGCGTCGCGACGCTGGTCGCGCTCCTGCCGGCGCTGGCCCTGATGCGGCGGAGGCGCCGCTAGGGACGGACGGAGCACGGGGCGCGGAGTCCCCGCGCCCCGAGGACGGCGTCAGGCGTTTCGAGCCATCCGGATCGCGGCGTCCCGCGCCGCGACCGCACCCCGGGTGGCCGACGCCTCCAGCCGGAACCCGGACCGCCGGTCCTCGATCACCGCGGCGGCGCCCTTCTCGGCGATCATCACCGTCGGTGAGGCGGTGTTGCCCGACGTGATGGTGGGCATGATCGAGGCGTCGATGACGCGCAGGCGCCCCACCCCGCGCACCCGCAGCCGGGTGTCGACCACCGCGCCCTCGTCGTCGGCGCGGCCCATCCGGCAGGTGCCGACCGGGTGGAAGATGGTGGTGCCCACGTTGCCCGCCGCCGTCACGAGCTCGGCGTCCGTCTGGAACGACGGACCGGGGAGGAACTCCTCCGGCGCGTACTTCTTCATGGTCTCGGTGCCGCCGACGATGCGGCGGGTGAGGCGCAGCGACTGCACCGCGATGCGCTGGTCCTCGGGCGTGGAGAGGTAGTTGAGCCGGATCTCCGGCGCGGCCAGCGGATCGGGCGACTTGAGGCGCACGTGGCCGCGCGAGGTCGGCCGCAGGTTGCATACGCTCACCGTGAACGCGGGGAACGGGTGCAACGGATCGCCGAACTTGTCGAGCGAGAGCGGCTGGACGTGGAACTCGACGTTCGCGGTGGGCTGGCCCGGGTCGGACTTCGTGCAGGCGCCCATCTGCGAAGGCGCCATGGTGAGCGGCCCGGTGCGCCGAAAGGCGTACTCGAGGCCCATCTTCACCTTGCCCCACCAGGAGTTGGCGAGGGTGTTGAGGGTGAGGACGTTCCGGACCTTGAAGGCGCTGCGGAGCTGCAGGTGGTCCTGCAGGTTGCCGCCCACGCCGGGCAGGTCGTGGATCACCGGGACGCCCCGGGCTTGCAGGTGCGCGCCCGGGCCGATGCCGGAGAACTGGAGGATGTGGGGCGAGCCGATGGCTCCCGCGGCGAGGAGGGTCTCGCAGCGCGCCTCGGCGAAGATCGTCTCGTCTCCCCGGTAGAGCTCGACGCCCTGGGCCTCGAGCCCTCCGGCCGCGCCACGCCCCAGCCGCAAGCGCCGCACCGGCGCGTCGGTGAGCACGGTGAGGTTCTTGCGCCCTTCCACCGGACGGAGGAAGGCCTTGGTGGCGTTCCAGCGAACGCCGCGGCGCTGGTTCACCTCGAAGCGCGAGCTGCCCTCGTTGTCGCCGCGATTGAAGTCCTCGATCTTGGCGATGCCCACCTCGGCGGCGGCGTCGCGGAAGGCGTCCAGGATCTCCCAGGAGAGCCGCTGCCGCTCGACGCGCCACTCGCCCCCGGCGCCGTGGACCTCGTCGGCGCCTCGCCAGTAGCTCTCCGTGCCCTTGAAGATGGGGAGCACGCTCGCCCAGGACCAGGTCGGATCGCCCGTGAGGCGCGCCCACTCGTCGTAGTCGCGGGCCTGGCCGCGCATGTAGAGCATGGCGTTGATCGAGGTGCAGCCGCCCAGGACGCGCCCGCGCGCGTAGAGGATGGTGCGGCCGTTGAGGCCCGGGTCGGGCTCGATGCGGTAGCACCAGTCGGTGCGCGGGTTGCCGATGCAGAAGAGGTAGCCGACCGGGATGTGGATCCAGATGCCCTTGTCCCGCCCGCCCGCCTCCAGCATCAGCACCGAGACCGAGGGATCGGCGGAGAGCCGGTTCGCGAGGAGGCACCCCGCGGTGCCGCCGCCGGCGATCACGTAGTCGAACGTGCCGAGGGTCTTCACGGGGCCTCCTGCCGGCAGCGGGCTCGCGCCGAAGGATACCGGGACCCCAGGGCCCGGTCACGATCACCCCGATCTCTTGCCCCGCGCCACGACGAACGGCTCCTCGATGAGGTGCGGAGGGGTCCACCTGCCCCCTTCCCTGGGATGGAGCTTCGGGTCCTGTTCGGTCGCGCCCGGCACCGGGCTCCACTCGTCGTCGCGCGGCACCCGCCGGATGCCGATCGGATAGATCGTCAGCTCGCCCGCCTCGTCGATCCGGAGCCGGAGGAAGTTCTTGAAGTCCGGGCATCGCAGCGAGCTGAAGGCCTCGTTGCGATGGCGTCCGAACACGTTCAGCGAGATCAGGAGGTAGAGCCCCATCGCGATCGAGCCGCCGATCCATCCGCTCAGGAACTGGACGAGGGGAGGAACGGCGAGCGAGAACCACGGCGGAGGCTCCTGCCAGCCCGCGGTCGCGGCCCGGAACCCGCACGCGGTCAGGATGGGCAGCAGGAGCTGGACCGCACCGTGCGTGGTCCCGCCCACGATCCGGTACCACCGCGCGCTCGTGTCGGTGAAGGCCAGGAATCCGCCGAGGACGCCGAGGATCGTGAGCACCGCGCCGGGCGTCATGGGGATCGCCAGCGCGACGGCCTTCCACAGCGGCACGCCGGATCCGGGACGCCAGCCCGCCAGCGTCTGAGCGAGGTTCAGGTAGACGAGCACGGAAAGGATCGCCGTGAGGAGACCGAAGCGCCGGTTGATCACCGGGAAGAGGAGGTTCCCCAGGGCCAGGAGCTGGGACTCGCTCCTCTTCGGATAGGTCGCCCTGGGCTCGAAGCCTCCGGCCAGCGGGCCCTCCCGCATGCCGTGCGTCGGGTGGAGGAAGGCGCCGCCGCCGCCTGCGGTGATCTTGTGCATCGAGCCATCGGGGAGCGCGTACCGGCGATAGTGATGCAGGTCGCCGGAGAGGAAGACCCGGATGCGGCGCCCGAAGACGTGCTCCTCGAGGAACTGGAGGTTCTTCGCCGATCGCTCGTACTTCCGGCGGTGCCGGATCTCGTGCTCGTACACCCAGTGTGGCTCCGCCGTGCACAGGATGATCCGGTCGTCCGGCCCGATCTTCCTGGCGACGGTGGAGAAGAAGTCGACCTGCCGCTGATCGATCTCGGACTCCAGCTGGACGTCGCTCCCCACGAGCCACCAGCCGTGGGGAAGCTTGATCGCGAAGTAGCTGCGCTCCTGGCGCGTCTGCCAGCCGCCGAGCCACTCGCGGGCGACGAAGCGCTGCGAGAACGCGACGAGATTGTCGTACCAGTCGTGGTTGCCGGGGAGCGCGAAGAGCGCCGGATGCGGCGGATCCGTGCGCTCGAGCGCCGTCCGATACGGCGCGACGAGGCGTTGCTCGTAGCGCTCCGCGCTCGCCGCCGGGTAGACCTCGTCGCCCCCGAAGACGAGGACGTCGCCGCGTCGAGTCTGGTGCGCCTTCCCGGCCGGGTCGACGAGCTCGAGCTTCGGGCGCGAGACCCAGTACGCGACGGCGTACGTCGAGTTCCATCCGTCGCCCGTGTCCGCCACGTAGTCGACGACGATCTCGCGGCGAGGCGCGCCCGCTCCCCCGTCCGGAACGGTCGAGTAATCGAAGGCGCGGTAGTCCCCGGTGCAGATCGCGTCGGTGAGACGACGATCGGCGTTGCGCGCGAAGGCGGTGGAGACGACCACCTGGATGCCGGTCCGGACGAGCTGCGAGGGGTCGTACCATCCGGCCATGGCGGCGCGCTGCTGCTTCGGAGGGGGCTTCGCTGGTGGCACGGGGGACCTCGCTGGAGACGAAGGAGACGCTCGCGGCGGTTCGCGGCCCGGCGCGGAACGGCGGCCTGCGTCGACCCGGGTGAACTGCGAGCAAACTCCTCCCGAGTCGAGTTGTCCAGCGAACCGTGCGGTGGAGAGGAACCGGGTTATGAACGGAACGTCGCACCTCTCGACGGGACTCCTTCCATGCTGACCGCGACCTGCCACTGCGGCGCCGTACGCGTCGAGCTACCGCGAAGGCCCCGCTCGCTGACGAGCTGCAACTGCTCGATCTGCAGGCGGTACGGCGCCCTCTGGGCGTACTACAGGCCGAGCTCGATCCGAGTCGTCTGCGCGAGGGGTGCGACGTCGAGCTACGCATGGGGCAGCAAGAGCATCCGCTTCGTCCGCTGCGACACCTGCGGATGCGTGACGCACTACGAGAGGAACGGCGCTCCGGAGCGGAGGATCGGAGTGAACGTGCGCAACGTCGATCCGGCCGCCCTCGGCTCGGTGCGCATCCGCAGGCTGGACGGCGCGGCGACGTGGAAGTACCTCGACTGACCGCGTCGAGGCCCCCCAGCCCCAGCACTCGAGCCCCTCCTGCGCGCACGCCCGGGCGTCGCGCACGGAGGGGCTCTCGTAGCGTCGCGGCGAGCGGTCCGGCCGGCTACTTCGCCGCCACCTGCGTCGTCATCGGCTTGCCCTTGTCGGTCACGAACACCGCCACGGCCTTCACCGGCGTGTTCCCGCCGTTCATCCCCTCGTGGACGATCCCGCGCTCCACGAAGAACGTCTCGCCGGCCTTGTAGCTCGCGGACGGCTTGCCTTCCCTGTCGAGCTTGAGGGTGCCCTCCAGCACGTAGACGAACACCTCCGCCGGGTGCGTGTGGCGCCCCTCGCGCGAGCCCACGGGCATCTCCACGAGCACCAGCACGCCCTCCTCCCCCTGCGCCTGGAGGTCGTGCTTCAGCAGCACGGTGCGCGTCGGCGTTCCGAGCTGCTGGGCGCGAACGACCGACAGGACGCCCGCGGCCGCCGCGACGAGGACCGTCACCGATCCAGCCAGGATGATTCTCGCTTTCATTGCTCTCTCCCAGTGCTCGCTCTCGAGCACGGCCGAATCCGAAACGTGCGCCCCGGCTCGACGAGCGCACGCCATCCACCTTCACCGTCCGAAGGTCGGCTCACTACCGCGCACGGGAGCCGAGTCGACG
>DATDDC010000609.1:0-8055 GCA_036523995.1 Anaeromyxobacter sp. | reverse complement strand
GGCGGCGTGCGCCTCGCCCCCTCGCCGCGGGACGGCGCGGCCGATCCCGACGGGCAGGTCTACGGCACACGCGAGGTGTACGCCTTCGACTCCTCCGGGTTCCCCTCCAGCGCGTCGAGCCACACCATGGCCCCGATCATCGCGGCGGCGCACCACCTCGCGGCGCGGCTCGAGGCTCGCTCGAGGCGGTAGGCATCGAGTAGCTCGCGCCGGCCAGCCGCCGCCAGGCGCGCCCGCGGCTCTTCCACCAGACGAGGCCGCGCCCCGCCCAGGCGAGGATCCTCGCTCCGGCGGGGAACTCGTACGGCAGGACCGGCGCGCGGGCGCTCACGCCCATCTCCTCGAGGAGCGCGTTCGCGGCGCCGAGGCCGCTCTCGGTGGCCGACTCCATGCCGATCCCGATCTTCCCGCTGTGGCAGCCCGCCACGAACCAGTTGCGGGCCCCGGTGCGGTGCGTGTCGAAGACGCGGTGCAGCCCGGCGATGGCGGGCTGCTCGCTCAGGTACAGCACCGACGGGTGCATGTCGGCGTACGAGACGTGCTCGACGAGCGAGGGGTCTGCGTCGGGGTAGACGCGCCGGAGGTCGTGCACGATGCGCTCGATCTGCTCGGGCCGCCCGTGCGCGTCCCGGATGACCCCCACGTCCAGGAGCACGTCCACGACGTCGCCGTGCGGATGGTCGAGCTCCTCGCCGCCGAAGACGTTGTACACGGACTGGCATCCGTTGAACGCGTAGGCGGGGTTGTGGGTGCCGGTGATGGCGCGCGCGCCGCCGGTGACGGGCCGGCTGTAGTACACGCGCGCGATGGAGAGCTGCGTCTGGTTCCCCCGCGAGGAGAAGAATGCGCGCACGAAGGGGTGCCTGCGCAGGGGCGAGTCGACGGGGAGGAGCGATGCGATCATGTGCGGGTACATCGCCGTGACGAGCCAGCGGCACGGGATGCGCTCGAGGCCGTCGCGCTCTGGATCGGACCACGGGCGCGAGGGAAGCGGCCTCGCGATCTCTCCGCTGCGCACGCGATCGAGCGTCGTGTCCACCCCGCAGCGCGTGCAGAGGGCGCGATCGACGAACCGGTTCTCGGCGCCGCAGCTCTCGCAGACGTAGCGGGAAGACCCGCCCACCTCGGGCCCGGCCGAGCGGACCCAGATCGCCTCCACGCTCTCCCCGCCGCGGGCGGCGTCGATGCGCCGGACCTCGCTCCGGAAGCGCAGCTCCACGCCGAGGCCTCGCAGCCGCTCCACGAACCGGTCGATGAACGCGGCGTTGTAGTTCCGGGCGAAGACGTTGTAGTGCAGGCTGTTCCGATCGAGCGCGAGCGTCCCCGCGGCGACCGCCGCCATGCGCGGCGCGCTCGTGTACCACGGGTGGAGGTTGTAGATGCTCGGGGTCACGGTCTCGACGAAGTCGCGCGCCCGCGCCCCCATGTCGAGCAGGAGCTCGAGGGACTCCAGGCTGACCGTGTTCGGAACCTGGGGCGGCTCCTGCAACCCACGGCGGAGCGCGTCCACGCAGGTGGCGCCGACGGCGATGAGCTTCGCGAGATCCCACTTGGCGAGGAGGGGCAACCGCAGGCGCGAGAGCATGCCGACGCCGTGGAGGGGCGGCGGCAGGTGCGATGCGGCCCAACCCTCCATGCGGAGGTCGTGCCGCTTCCCGTCGCTGGTGAGGACGTCGAAGCCGGGGAAGGTCTCGGAGATCTCCGCGCCGAGCTCGCCCACGAGGGCGAGCAGGTTCGGGTACTTGTTGCGGAAGATCATGTGCATGGGCGGCTGCAGCCGCTTGCGCGGCCCGGCGCGGTGATCCACCCAGTCCCCGGTGAGACCCCCGGCCGTCCCGGAGCGCTCGAGGACGAGGACGCGCAGCTCGGGGACGAGCTTCTTCGCCCAGTAAGCGGAGGTGAGCCCCGAGATCCCCGCGCCGACCACCACGAGGTCGTACCCGTCTCGACCGTCGCCCATGCGCACCTCCCGATCACTCTGCACGCGGAGTGCGGGGCGGGCAAGCGACCTCCTGCCGCGTCCGCGGCGGAGGGACCCCTCCAGCGTCAGCCCCGGTACGCCGCGATGCCCGTCACGGCCTCGCCGATGACGAGCGTGTGCATGTCGTGCGTCCCCTCGTAGGTGTAGACGGACTCGAGGTTCGCCATGTGGCGCATGACCGGGTACTCGCCCAGGATGCCGTTCGCGCCGAGGATGGTGCGGGCCGTGGCGCAGATCTCCCGGGCTGCGGCGACGTTGTTCATCTTCGCCATGGAGACCTGGGAGGGCGTGACCTTCTTCTCGTCCTTGAGGCGTCCGAGCCGCAGCGCGAGGAGCTGGCCCTTCGTGAGCTCGGTGACCATGCGCGCCAGCTTCTCCTGCTGGAGCTGGAACGCGGCGATGGGCTTGTCGAACTGCACGCGGTGGAGCGCGTAGTCGAGCGCGGCCTGGTAGCAGGCGTCGGCCGCGCCGAGCGCGCCCCAGGCGATGCCGAAGCGCGCCTGGGTGAGGCAGGAGAGCGGACCCTTGAGGCCCGTGACGCCGGGGAGGAGGCTCTTCTCCTCGTCCACGACGACGTCCTCGAGCACGAGCTCCGAGGTCACCGACGCGCGGAGCGACCACTTCCCCTTCATCTCCGGGGCGGAGAACCCGGGCGTGCCCTTCTCCACGAGGAAGCCGCGGATGCCGTCGTCGGTCCTCGCCCAGACCACCGCCACGTCCGCCAGCGAGCCGCTCGTGATCCACATCTTCGAGCCGTTGAGCCGCCACTTCCCGCCCGGCTCGCGCACCGCGCGCGTGCGCATGCCCGCCGGGTTCGAGCCGAAGTCCGGCTCGGTGAGGCCGAAGCAGCCCACGGCCTCGCCGCGCGCGAGCCTGGGCAGCCAGCGGTCCTTCTGCGCCTCGCTCCCGTACGCGTAGATGGGGAACATGACGAGCGAGCCCTGCACCGAGGCGAAGCTGCGGATGCCGGAGTCGCCGCGCTCGAGCTCGTACATGAGGAGGCCGTACGCCACGCTGGAGAGGCCGGCGCAGCCGTACTTCGGCGGCAGGGTCGGGCCGTAGAAGCCGAGCTCGCCCATGGGCCGCACCAGGTGGCGGGGGAACGTCTGCTCCTGCGCGTGCTTCTCGATGATGGGGAGGACCTCGGCGTTGACGAAGTCGCGGGCCTGCCGCCGCACCATCCGCTCCTCCTCCGTGAGGAGGTCCTGGAACCCCATGAAGTCGGTCAGGTCCGTGGTCGCCATCGCGTGCTCCTCCGCGCCGGAGCGCCGGGTTTCGCCCTCCGGGGCATCATCGCCGTATGATCGCAGGATGCGAAGCGGTGCGCTCTCCCATGTTCGCGTCCTCGACCTCTCCCGGGTCCTCGCCGGGCCGTGGGCGAGCCAGCTCTTCGCCGATCTCGGCGCCGAGGTGGTGAAGATCGAGCGCCCGGGCGCGGGCGACGAGTCGAGGGGATGGGGGCCCCCCTGGCTCGCCACCCCCGGCGGCGCGGAGACGCGCGAGTCCGCCTACTTCGCCTGCGCCAACCGCGGCAAGAAGTCCGTCGCCGTGGACCTCTCGAAGCCCGAGGGCCAGGCCATCGTGCGCCGGCTCGCCGAGCGGTCGGACGTCCTCCTCGAGAACTTCAAGGTGGGCGCGCTGGCGCGCCTGGGCCTGGGATGGGAGGACCTCGCTGCGCTGAACCCCCGGCTCGTCTACTGCTCCATCACGGGGTTCGGGCAGGAGGGCCCGTACCGGAACCGGCCCGGCTACGACTTCGTCGTGCAGGCCATGGGCGGCCTCATGAGCGTGACGGGCGAGCCGGAGGGCGAGCCGATGAAGGCCGGCGTGGCCATGACCGACATCCTCACCGGGATGTACGCGGCGACGGCGGTGCTCGCGGCGCTCGCCCACCGGGAGCGGAGCGGCAAGGGGCAGCACGTGGACCTCGCGCTCCTCGACGTCCAGGTGGCGACCCTCGCGAACCTGGCCGAGAGCTACCTCGTCACGGGCAGGCCGCCCGCCCGGCTCGGGAACGCGCACGCCAGCATCGTGCCCTACCAGGCCTTCGCCACGCGCGACGGGCACGTCGTCGTCGCGGTCGGGAACGACGCCCAGTTCGCGCGCCTGTGCGAGGTGGCGGGCAGGCCGGAGCTGGCGGCGGACCCGCGCTTCGCCACCAACGCCGCGCGCGTCGAGAGCCGCGCGGCGCTCGTGCCGATCCTCGGGGCGCTCCTCGCCGCCCGGCCCACCCGCGAGTGGGTCGACGCGCTCGAGGAGGCGGGCGTCCCCTGCGGCCCCATCAACGACCTCGCGCAGGTGTTCGAGGACCCGCAGGTCCGCGCCCGCGGGCTCCGGGTCGAAGTGGCGCACCCGCTCGCCGGGGCGGTGCCGCTGGTGGCCTCGCCCATGCGCCTCTCGGAGACGCCGGTCCGCCACGGCACGCCCCCGCTCCTCGGCGAGCACACGCGCGAGGTGCTCGCGGACGTGCTGGGGATGACGGAGGCCGAGATCGAGGCGCTGCGGCGGGGCGGGGTGATCGGATGAGCGGCGGAGGAGGGTCGGGGTCGAGGTCGAGGTCGAGGTCGGGGTCGAGGTCGAGCCCGGGCGCGGGCGCGGGCACGGGCACGGGCACGGAAAGGCAGGCACATCGATGAACGCCGAAGCAAGCACCCCTCGTTCGGACGCGCGGCGGATCCGAGGCGTCCTCGCCCCGGTGCTCACGCCCTTCCACGCCGACCTCTCGCCGGACGCGCGGCGGCTGGCGCGGCACTGCCGCTGGCTCCTCGCGCACGGGTGCGCGGGGCTGGCGCCCTTCGGCACCACGAGCGAGGCGAACTCGCTCTCGGTGGACGAGCGCGAGAGCCTGCTCGATGCCATCCTGGAGGAGGGCGTCCCGGCGGATCGGCTCCTCCCCGGCACGGGCGCGTGCGCGCTCACGGACGCGGTGCGGCTCACGGCGAAGGCCGTGCGCCGCGGCTGCGCCGGGGTCCTGGCGCTCCCGCCCTTCTACTACAAGGCCGTCGGCGAGGACGGGCTCTTCCGCTTCTTCGCCGAGGTGATCGAGCGGGTGGGGGACGATCGACTGAGGGTGTACCTCTATCACATCCCGCCCGTCGCGCAGGTGGGGTTCGCCCCGAAGCTCGTCGAGCGGCTCCTCCGCGCCTACCCCCGGGCCGTGGCGGGCATGAAGGACAGCTCGGGAGACTTCGGCAACACGAAGGCCATGCTCGAGCTCTTCGCCGAGGACGGCTTCGACGTCTTCGTGGGAAGCGAGCGGTTCCTGCTCGCGGGCATGCGGGAGGGCGGCGCCGGCTGCATCTCGGCCACCGCCAACGTGAACGCCGCCGCCATGGACCGCCTGTACCGGGAGTGGCGCTCGCCGGAGGCCGACCGGCTCCAGGAGGAGCTGAACGCGATCCGCGGCGCGGTGGAGAAGGTGCCGGTCATCCCCGGGCTCAAGGCGGTGGTGGCCCACCACGCGGCCGACCCGGGATGGCTTCCCGTCCGTCCGCCCCTGGCGGACCTCGCGCCCGCGCAGCGGGACGCGCTGCTCGCGGACCTCCAGGCGCGCAGGTTCACCATGCCCGACCTGCGGGGCTGAGGAATGCCTCAGGCGGGCGCGGGGGCCCCCCGAGCCACGCGCCGCTTCCGCCACTGCAGGGCGACCGCGACGAGCACGAGCGCGATCCCGGCGACGTCCGCGGCGCGGGTGGGGTAGACGAGCAGGAGCCCCGCCGCGATGAGCAGGAAGCGCTCGATCCGCCCCGCGCGCACGAGCATCCACCCCTGCACGCCGCAGGCGAGCGCGGCGATGCCGAGCGCGGCCGTCAGGGTGACGTGCGCCACGTCGAGCCAGTTTCCCTTGAGCAGGAGGCCCACGCCCGACGGGTCGAGCACGAAGGCGAAGGGCACGAGGAAGGCGGGGAGCGTGTACTTCCAGGCCTGCAGGGTCGTCCGGTACGGGTCGCCGCCGGTGATGGCGGCGGCCGCGAAGGGCGAGAGCGCCGTGGGCGGCGACACCTCCGAGAGCACCGCGTAGTAGAAGATGAACATGTGCGCCGCGAAGTCGGGCACGCCGAGCTTCGTGAGCGCGGGCGCCGCGATCACGGCGCAGATGATGTAGCTCGCCGTCACCGGCACGGCCAGGCCCACCACCCAGACCACGAGCGACGTGAAGATGGCGGTGAGGAGCAGGTTGCCGTGCGCGAACTCGATCACGATCGAGCTGAACTTGAGCCCGAGGCCGGTGAGCGTCACGACGCCCACGATGATGCCGGCCGCCGCGCAGGTGGCGGCCACCGCCAGGACGCCCACCGATCCGGCCTGGAGCGCGGTGGCCATGCGCGTCTTGTGGAGCGGCACGCCCCCCCGGGGCAGGAAGTGGAGGGCCGTCTCCTTCCGCAGGAAGGAGAGCGCTGCGGCGAGCACGATGGCCCAGAAGACCGCGATGATGGGGCTGAAGCCCCACAGCATGAAGACGACGATGGCGATGAGGGAGGTGAAGTGGAACCCGCGCTGCTTCATCATGGGCCACAGCCCCTGCCGCGGCCTCAGATCCACGTCGTGCACGCCGATCTTGCGCGCGTCGAGCTCCACCATGAGGAAGAGGCCGAGGTAGTAGAGGAAGGTGGGGATGGTGGCCATGAAGATCACGTCGAGGTACGAGATCTTCAGGAACTCGGCGATGAGGAAGGCGGCCGCGCCGAGCACCGGCGGCGAGATGATGGCCCCGAGCCCGCCCGCCGCGAGGAGCCCGCCCGCCGCGTCCTTGGGGTAGCCCGCCTTGGCGAGCATGGGCCACGCCACCGAGCCGATGGTGACGGTGGTCGCGACGCCGCTGCCGGAGGGGCCGCCGAGCAGGAACGAGGAGAGCACGATGGTCCGGCCGGCGGCGGCCCGGCGACCGCCGGTCACCGCGAGCGAGAAGTCGATGAAGAACTCGCCCGCCCCGGAGTACGCGAGGACTGCGCCGTAGATGGTGAAGAGGATGATGAACGTGGCCGACACGTCGATGGGCGTGCCGAAGATCCCTTCGAGCGTCATGTAGAGCTGACCCACGAGGCGCTCCACGTCGTAGCCGCGGTGCGTGAAGGGCGCGGGGAGCCAGGGTCCCACGAACGCATAGACGAGGAACGACGCGACCACCGCGGCGAGGATCCCTCCCGAGGCGCGGCGCACGCCCTCGAGCACGAGGAGCACGAGGACGACCCCGAAGAAGAGGTCGAGGCGCGTGGGCGTGACGGCCCGCTCGATGAACTCGTCGAAGTCCCACAGCAGGTAGGCGATGGTCGCGACGCCGAGCAGGGCGAGCACCACGTCGTGCCAGCGGATCCGGTCGCGCTGACCCTTCACCGCGGGGAAGAGGAGGAACAGGAGCAGGAGGACGAAGCCGAGGTGCGTCGCCCGCAGGATGTGGGCGGGGATGATCGCGTAGGCCGCGTACAGGTGGTACAGCGACATCGCGATGGCGGCGACGGCGACGAGGATCTCGGTCCTGCCGGTGAAGCGGCGGACCGCGCCCTCCTCCTGCTCCACGAACTCCTCGGCCTTGCGCTTCGCCTCCTCGTCGACGACCACGTCGAGCGGAGTGGCGGGGGGATCTCCGGAGCTCGCCGGGCTCATGGCAGGGCCCGCATCACGAGCCGGTCGCCGTGCCGGCCGAGCTCGAGGAAGGAGCGCTCCTTCCCGCCGGCGCGGAGGCGCTGGGGCGCGCCCGCCGCCACGCGGAAGACGATCTCGCGCATGGTGCGCACCACCTCGTGCCGCTCCCCGGCGCCGGTGAGGCCGAAGTACTCGCGAACCGCCGCGCTCGGGCTCGTCACCGCGTGGAGCACGATGCGGCCTTCGTCGTCGACCACGAAGTCCTCCGTGACCGGCTGGTCGTAGATCGAGTGCTGGCTGACGACGGAGAACGGCTCGCCTCGCCCGAGCGGGATGCGCACCGTGCGCCCGCGCTCGGCGTTCTCGATGACGAGGTGCCACCCGAAGAACAGTAAGGCAAAATGAACCTATATGGAGAAAGCTTTAGCTGTGTGGGCTTTGCCCCAGATTAATAATCAATAGAATAGTCGCTAAGAAACCTACTATAAGCA
>DATDDC010000608.1:0-7998 GCA_036523995.1 Anaeromyxobacter sp. | reverse complement strand
CGGCGACGAGAAGGTGATCCCGGCGCTCTACTTCTGCCGGGGGATCGTGGACGTGGTGACGATCGACGGCGTGATCGCGTAGGCGGATGGGGAGGACGTCGAGGGTCTCGTCGCGGTCGGGGCCGGGGTCGCGGTCGAGGTCGAGGTCGGGGTCGGGGTCGAGGTCGAGGTCGGGGTCGAGGTCGGGGTCGAGGTCGGGTCGAGGTCGGGGTCGAGGTCGGGGTCGGGGTCGAGGTCGAGGTCGGCATTCGCACTTCTTCACCTTCCCTTCAATCGCCGTTCGAGGCCGAGGCTCACGTGTCGGTGTGCGGGCCCCGGCGAGGGACGCGCGAAGGAGGGCAAGGCCGATGACGCGCACCCGAACGTTCGTCCTCGCGGAGGCCGCGAGCTTCGCCACCGCGGCGCTCGTGCACTTCGGCGTCCTCTTCCACGGCTACGAGCACGGCAAGGCGGGAACCGCGGAGAGCGTCATCGCCGCCGTCCTCGTCGCCGGGCTGGCGGTGACGTGGATCCGGCCGGCCTCGACGCGGGCGGTCGGCCTCGCCGTCCAGGCGTTCGCGCTGCTGGGCACGTTCGTCGGCCTCTTCACCATCGCCGTCGGCGTCGGCCCGCGCACGGCGCCCGACCTCGCCTATCACGCCGGCATCGTGGCGGTGCTGGTCTGGGGGATCGTCTCGGCCGCGAGGTCGGCGCCGGACGGGCGACCCCTCCTGTCCTGATCAGCCTCGGATCGGCCACGGCTCGGCGCGGGTGCCGGCCGAGGTGCCGCTCGCGGCCGCGGCGGCGGCGGGGCCGGCCCCGAGGCGTGCCCTCGAGGTGATCGGCGATCCCCGCGCCCGAGCCCCGCGGCCCGGATCCGGCTCAGGGCATCGGGTTCGTCGGCGTCCGCTCCTCGAGGATGTCCTTCATGCGCGCCTCGACGGCGGGCTTGATGCGCGGATGCGTGAGGACGTAGAAGCGCCCGGATTTCACGGCCTCCAGGGCGGCCATGGCCACGTCCTCGGCCGAGAGCTTCCCGGACCGCACCGCCCGGCGCATGCGCTCCTCGTACTGGGCCGCGAGCGGGTTCGTGGGAGCGAGCTCGGCCGGGCGGTTGCGCGCGGAGTCGGCGATCCCGGTGTTGAAGTAGGCGGGGCAGAGGACCGACACGCCGATGGCCGCGTTCGCAGCGCGCAGGTCGTGGTGGAGGCACTCGGACAGCGTGACCACCGCGTGCTTGCTGACGCAGTACACGCTCTGGCCCGGGACGGAGAGGAGGCCCGAGGCGGAGGCCGTGTTCACGACGTGGCCCTCCGAGCCCTGCCGGAGCATCCGCGGCACGAAGGAGCGGATGCCGTGGATCACGCCCATGAGGTTGACGCCCAGGACCCAGCGCCAGTCCTCGAGGGTCGCCGTCCAGGCCGGGCCGGCGGTGGCCACGCCGGCGTTGTTGAAGAGGAGGCCGGCCGAGCCGAACCGCTCCCAGGTGCGCTCGGCCAGGGCCTCCACGTCCTCGGGCCGGGAGACGTCGCATTTCACGCGAAGCGAATCGGCTCCCGGGCCGCCGGCGGAGCGCGCCGTCTCCTCGAGGGCGCGCTCGTCGACGTCGGCGAGGACGAGGTGCATCCGCTCGCCGGCGCAGCGGAGCGCCAGCGCCCGGCCCAGGCCGCTCGCCGCTCCCGTGACGACCGCGACCTTCCCGGCGAGATCTCTCATGTCGAGCCTCCTCGAGGGGGCTCGAGTATGGCCGGCCCGCGGGCCGGCGCAAGCGGCGGTCGCGTCCGGGCGCCGAGCGCCTCAGTGCGAGGCGCCGGTCGTGAGGGCGCGCTGCACCGGGTACCCGCGGGCCATCCAGTCGGGCAATCCCGCCTGGTAGACCATGACGCGCGAGTAGCCGAGCTCCAGGGCCGCGACCGCGGCCATTCGGCTCAGGCTTCAGCCGGCGCCGCGGCAGTAGAAGACGATGGGCGTCCGTCGATCGCGGGGGAGGCGCGCCGCCTCGGCCTTCGTGCGCTCCGCCGGGATGTTGATCGCGTTCACGATGTGAGCCCGCTCATACTCGGCGGGCGGCCGGGCATCGACGAGGAGCGCCTGCCCGCCCACGAGGGCGGCGTGGACCTGGGCGGCGTCCACGACCGCGATCTCGACCGCAGGCGCAGGCGAGGCGGCGAGGACGAGGGCTGCGAGAAACGCTGCGGTCATCGTCGACGGCCCTCCGCGGGCGGGGCGTTCCGCCGGATCGGCTACCCCTGGATGAGAGCCCGGCGGCGGGGAGAAGGTTCCCGGCCGCGTGCGTCATCAACCTCCTTTATGTCGGAGAGCGAGATTCTCGTTTTGACCGAGGGGAGCCACCGTGCCACCGTGAGGCCGACTTTCCCAATGGTGGAGACCATGCCCAGCCTCGCGAGCGCCATGAGCCCGAATCCGACCGCGCTTCGTTCCGCGGTCAAGGAAGAAGACGTCGACAAGCATCGCAACGTGTGCTGCGCCGAGTACGACGGCTGCCTCGACGCCGCGCTGCGGAACGCCTGGCGGAGCTGGAGCTGCGGGCGCTGCAGGCTGTTCCCGTTCGCGAGGCAGTCGCGCGCGGCCGAGTGCGCGCACATGGCCGTGCTGCGGTACTCGACGTAGGCGCCGGAGGCTCCCTGGCTCGCGCCGAAGCCAGCGCGGCGGCGCGGCCAGAGAACGCCGCGCCGCCGTCGATCGCCTTGACGCCGCCGGGCGCGCTACCGGCGTCCCATCCCCTGGCCTCGCCACAGAGGCACGCCGTTCGCGTCGCGGAGCGTGAGGACCTGCTCGCCGCGCCGCACCTCCTGCGCGAGGATCACGGGCTGCCCGTCGAACGTCGTCCGCGCTCCCTTCACCTCGATCCGGTCGCCCTTCGCGAGCTTGAGGTCCTGGCCGTCCACGTAGAACGCCGGACCGAGGTGGACGATCACGTTCTCCGATCCCATGGCGACCGTGAGGTGGATGCCCTCGTGCCGGCCGCGCGCGACCCGCTGCACGTCGGCGACCTCGCCCTGGATCAGGGTCACCGCCTTCGGATCGAACCGGCGCCCACCCGGGCCGCCCGGCCCACCCATCCTCGCGCAACCGGGGCAGGTGGCTTGTGCGGGATCGCCGTCGACCTGTGCCGGGACGGCGGCGGGCGCGAGCCACGCGCCGAGCAGGACCAGCCACCCCAGGTGTCCTCCGAACGCTCTCATGACGTGCTTCCCCTTTCGTCGGTCTGGACCCGCCGAGGCGACCCGCGGTTCGCGCGCCGTTCGCTGCAGGGTCATCCACGAGAACCCGCCGGTCGCCACGAGGTTAACGACGAGCTCACGGACGGCGCCGGGCGCGACATCTCGCCGCGAGGACGAGCCGGATCGGCGGCGGCTCGAGGGGAGCTACCGGGCGCCCCCGCGGGCGTGAACGGCGCCGGACCGGACGCGAGCCCCCTCTGCCCGGGTGATGGCGCGGCGTACGTACGCGAGCGGCGCACCGTCGTCGAGCACGACCCGCCCGTGCTCGAGACGCACGCCGAGCGAGCGCCAGAGCCGGTCCAGATCGACGCGGTCCGGCAACGTCGCCATGCGCCGGTAGAGCGTCCGCAGCGCGGGCACGCCGGCGGCCCGGTCGCCCGTCGCGATGAGGCGGTCGACGTCCCAGCTCTGGCAGATCGTGCCGCCGGCCGCCACGATGGCGCGCAGCACGTCGTCGAGCCCGCGCCGGCCGCGGGTGCGGCTGCGGATCTCGACGTCGGTCGCGAGCCAGAAGATGGCACCGCCCCAGTACGTCCGTCCCCACGTCGGCGTCTCGTCGAGCCCGCCGTCCCCTTCCTTCGGCAGCCCCTTGGGGAGGAACACCGCGAGCTTTCCCCAGACCTCCTCCGCGGGAAGCGCCCCGATCCGCGCGCGCACGACGGGCTCGAGATACATCGCGAGCCCTTCCTCCATCCAGCAGTGATCTCCGACGGAAGGGAACCCGAGGTGGATCATCTCGTGGGTCATCACCCAGTCGCGCCGGAGATCCTCGGGCCGGGTCTCCTGACCCACCGAGATCAGGATCTCCGGGGTTCCCAGGAGCTGTGCTCGCCCTTGCCCCACGCCGCGGCCGCCGTGCGAGCGGATCCGCACGGTCGCGCTTTCGACCGGGAAGCGCTCCTCGTACTCGGCCACCGCGTGCGCCGCCGCGCCGATCCACTCGAGGATCGCCTCGTCGTCGACGTCGAGCGGGTGCTCGGGAAAGATCACCCGGATGCGCGCCCCGCCGACCTCCAGCTCCTTCTCGGCCGGATCGCTGCCGCGCGCGGGAGCGAGCCGTGGAGCGGCGAGGAGCGCCAGGGCGAGCAGCGGGATCCCGCGTGCCCATCTCGGCCGAGGAGCCATCCGGTGCGGCATCGCCATCACGCGATCCCATCTCCCGACGATGGGTCGATCGTGCTCCGCGGAACGGCCGGCTCGCACGCGGCGAATCGCCGATGCGGCAAGGGATCGCGCCCGAGCGACACGAGCGCACGCGCCGGCGACCCCTGGGAACCCCGACGCGAACGTGCTGGAGCGGCTGGATGATCGAGACCGAGGGCGAGCTCTCGGGCCGACGCCTGGCGCCGACGGACGCGCTGCCCTTCCGCTGCCACGCCGGCCTCGCCTGCTTCAACTCCTGCTGCCGCGACAAGCGGCTCACGCTCCTGCCCTACGACGTCGTGCGCCTGCGGAGGGCCCTCGGGCGCAGCTCGGCCGAGCTCCTGGCAGAGCACGCCGAGCTCGAGATCGAGGCGTCGGGCTGGCCCACGGTCCGCCTCAAGCTCTCGGCGGACGGCCGCTGTCCCTTCGTGCGCGAGGCGGGCTGCGGTGTCTACTCCGACCGGCCCACCTGCTGCCGCATCTACCCCCTCGCCCGCGCCGTGCGCCTGGACGGCGGCGGCGAGCCCGCCCACTTCTTCCTCGTCGCGGAGACGGGGGCGCGCTGCCTGGGCTTCGGCGCGCCGGACGCGCCCACGGTGGAGGCCTGGGCGCGGGGGCAGGGACTCGACGAGTACCGTGCCGCCAACGACCGCCTGACGAGGCTGCTCCTGCACCCGGATCGGCCGCGGCCGCTCTCGCTCTCGCAGGCGGAGCTGCACGCCGCCGTCCTGGCCCTCTACAACGTCGACGTCTTCCGGGAGCTCGTGAGGCGGCCGGGCTTCGCGGCCGAGGCCCGCCTCCCGGCCGCTCGCGTCGCGCGCGCCATCGCCTGCGACGAGGCGCTGCTCGAGCTCTCGCAGGATTGGCTCGCGACCCGGCTGTTCGGCCGAGCCGACGCCCGCACCCCCAGGCACTACAAAGGGCCGTAGACGGGAGGGTCCCCGCCCGTTGTAGGAATCTCTCGACGATTCCTGACGCGGAGCGGACCATGAAGGCACTGATCGTGTGGTTGGGCCTCGCCGTCGGGTCGCTCACCGCCGGCCGAGCGATCGCGCAGGCTCCCGAGACGAAGAAGGTCACCCTCGCCGTCGGAGGCAAGTCCCTCCTCTATTACCTGCCGGTCACCATCGCGGAGCGGAAGGGCTACTTCAAGGACGAGGGGCTCGAGGTCGAGATCCCCGACTTCGCCGGCGGCGCGAAGTCCCTGCAGGCGCTCATCGGCGGCAGCGCGGACGTGGTGTCGGGCTCGTACGAGCACACCATCTCCATGCAGGCGAAGGGGCAGAAGGTGATCGCCTTCGTCGTGCAGGGCAACGCGCCGGGCATCGCGCTGGCCGTGCGGAAGGACAAGGCCGCCGCGGTGAAGTCGGGCAAGGACCTCGCCGGCTTCAAGATCGGCGTGACGGCGCCGGGCTCCTCCACGAACATGTTCGTGAACACGCTGCTCGCGAAGGACGGGCTGAAGCCGGACGCCGTCTCCATCGTGGGCGTGGGCCCGGGTGCCGGCGCCGTGGCCGCCATGCAGAAGGGAGAGCTGGAGGCGATCTCCAACCTCGATCCGGTCATCAGCCAGCTCGAGGCCGCCGCCCATGCGGTGATCCTCTTCGACACCCGCACCGAGAAGGGCAACCAGGAGGTCTACGGCGGCGTCTACCACGCGGCCACGCTCTACACGACGGAGGCGTTCCTGCGGCGGAACCCGAACACCGTCCAGGCGCTGACGAACGCGATGGTGCGGGGGCTCAAGTGGCTCGCCAGGGCCACGCCCGACGACGTCCTGGCCCTCGTGCCTCCCGAGTACTGGGGCGCCGACAAGGAGCTGTACCGGACGGCCCTGAAGAAGAACTTCGGCAGCTACAGCAAGGACGGCCGCTTCTCGATGGAGTCGGCCGAGCGCGTGATGAAGGTCCTGAAGGCGTTCGACGCGACCGTGCAGCACGCCACCATCGACCTCTCCAGGACGTTCGACGACGGTTTCACCGCGAAGGCGAACGAGAAGTACCATTGAGTGCCATCGCGCTCGAGCGGATCACGTGCTCGTTCGCCACCCCGCGGCAGGGCAGCTACACCGCCGTGGAGGACGTGTCGCTGGCCGTGGGAGAGACGGAGTTCGTCTCGTTGATCGGCCCCACCGGCTGCGGGAAGTCCACCCTCCTCAACGTGATGGCCGGCTTGCACGCCCCCACGGCCGGCCAGGTGACCGTGTTCGGCAGGCCCCAGAGCGGCATCAACCGCGACGCCGGCTACATGTTCCAGGCGGACGCGCTCATGCCCTGGCGCACCACCCTCGAGAACGTCATCGCCGGCCTCCAGTTCAGGGGCTGCGAGGACCGCGAGGCGAGGCGCCTCGGCCGCGAGTGGCTGGAGCGCGTCGGCCTCTCGCGCTTCGGCGATCACCACCCCCACCAGCTCTCGGGCGGCATGCGCAAGCGGGCGGCGCTGGCGCAGATGCTGGTCCTCAACCCCCGCATCATCCTCATGGACGAGCCTTTCTCGGCGCTCGACGTGCAGACGCGCCAGCTCATGGAGAACGAGCTCCTGGCGCTATGGGCCGCGGACCGGCGCTGCGCCGTCTTCGTGACGCACGACCTGGAGGAGGCGATCGCGCTCTCCGACCGCGTCGTGGTGCTGTCCGCCGGGCCGGCCACGCGGGTGCTGGCGGAGTTCGAGATCCGCCTGCCGCGCCCGCGCGACGTGGCCGAGGTGCGGCTCACCCCCGCCTTCGTGGAGGTGCATCACCGCATCTGGGCGGCCATGCGCGACGAGGTGACGAAGGCCTATCGCCGCTCCCAGCAGATGGGGAACGGCGGAGTGAACGGAGCGTGAAGACCTCCTCCCGCCTCCGGATCCGCTTCTACCAGGTGGCCGTCCTCGCGGCGCTGCTCGTGGCCTGGCACTGGGCCACGACGCTCGACCTCCTGCCCAGGTTCTTCTTCGGGCAGCCGCTGCCGGTGATGTCGCGCATCGCCTCCTGGTTCGGATCGGGACGCATCTACCCGCACCTCGGCATCACCCTGCTCGAGACCGCGCTCGCCTTCCTCATCGGCGGGGCGCTCGCCACGTTCGTGGGGCTCGTCCTCGGCCTCTCCCCGGTGGCCTCGGCCATCGCCGATCCCTACATCAAGGCCGTGAACGCCATGCCGCGCGTGATCCTGGCGCCCATCTTCGCGGTGTGGTTCGGGCTCGGCGTCTGGTCCAAGGTGGCCCTCGGCATCACGCTCGTCTTCTTCATCGTCTTCTTCAACGTGTACCAGGGCGTGCGCGAGGTGAGCCCGGAGCTCATCGCCAACGCGCGCATGCTCGGCGCCTCGCGCCGCCAGCTCGTCCGGCACGTCTACCTGCCCTCGGCCACGAGCTGGGTGTTCTCGAGCCTGCACACCTCGGTGGGGATGGCGTTCGTCGGCGCGGTGGTGGGCGAGTACCTCGGCTCGGCCCGCGGCGTCGGCTACCTCATCCACCAGGCCGAGGGGGTCTTCGACATCGACACCGTCCTCGCGGGGATCGCGGTGCTGACCCTCTTCGCGCTCCTGCTCGACGGGCTCGTCACGCTCGTGGAGGGGCGGCTGCACGCGTGGCGGCCGGCGCCGGGAGGAGCGGAGCGCGGCGGCTGAGTGGGCGACCCTCCCCGCAG
>DATDDC010000607.1:0-2643 GCA_036523995.1 Anaeromyxobacter sp. | reverse complement strand
GGACACCGAGGTCCTCTGCGAGATGCCGCTCTCCTTCACCCAGGCGGCCCTCGGGACCCTGCTCGACGTCCCCACCCTCGACGGGCCGGCCAAGCTCAAGATCCCGCCCGGCACGCAGACGGGGAAGGTCTTCCGCATCCGGGGCAAGGGGATCCCGTCGCTCCAGGGCGGCGGCCGCGGCGATCAGCACGTGCGCGTCTTCGTCGAGACGCCGACGCACCTCTCCAAGGAGCAGCGGGAGCTGCTCGAGAGGTTCGCGGAGATCTCGGGCGAGGAGACCAATCCACAGGCGCGCTCCTTCTGGGAGAAGGTCGCGGATCTGCTCCGGGAGAAGTGACCCGGCCGTCACGTGCGTCCGCGCGGCGCCGGTCGATGCAGGAGATCGCCCCCGCGCACGCGACCGTCCCCACCCCGCGGGAACATCCTTTCCTGCCGCGCGTTTCCGCAGTAGATCCCCGGGCACGATGCGCCCCTTCGCCGCGAAGCTCGCCGCCTTCCTCGTCCTCGCGCTCGCAGGCTGCCCGAAGCGCGTCGTCGTCGTGAACGGCCAGGAGATCGAGGCCTCGCAGGCGGACGATCTCGCCCGCCGCGACCTCGAGGCGCTGCGCGCCGAGGCCGCCGGGCGCCCTCCCGAGGAGCGCGCCGCCCGCTTCGAGGCGCTCGCCGCACGGTATCGAGGCGTCGAGACGTCGGCGGCGGCGCTGCACGAGGCCGCCGTGGCCTGGCGCGAGGCGAAGCGGCCCGACAAGGCCGCCCAGGCGCTCGGGACGCTCCTCACCGAGAACCCGCTCTACTCGCGCGCCGTCGAGGCGAAGTACCTGCTGGCGCTCGTCCAGCTCGACCAGGGCCGCGCGCGCGACGCGCTCGCCACGCTCGGTCCGCTCTACGACAAGCTCCCCTCCGCGCTCCGCCCCGAGGCGGCGGCGCGCGCCGCCGACGCCGCGCTCGCCACGGGGGCGGACGCGGACGCCGTGCGCTGGCTCTCGGAGCTGGCCCGCATCTCGCCGCCGAACGTGCGCGCCGACGTGCTCCGCCGCGCCGCCGACGCCGTGGACAAGCTCCCCTTCCTCGACGTGGCGCGCCTCCGCGAGGAGCTGCCCAGGGACGCTCCGGTCCAGGAGCCGCTCACCATGAAGCTCGCGCGGATCCACCTGCACCTGCGCGACTACCCGCGCGCCGAGCAGGCCGCGCGCGAGGTCTTCCAGCGCTGGCCGGACGGGCCCTACGCCGCGGACGCGAAGGGCATCCTCGACCGCATCGCGAAGCTCACCTTCGTCCGCCCGAACGTGCTCGGCGTGGCCGTGCCGCTCTCCGGGACCTACAAGCGCTGGGGCGACGCCATCCTGCAGGGCGTCGGGCTCGCGCTCGAGGGCTCCACCATCCGCATCGCGGTGCGCGACACGCGCGGCGAGCCCGACGGCGCCGCCGCGGCGCTCGAGGCGCTCGCGCTCGAGGAGGGGGCCATCGCGGTGGTGGGCGGGGTGACCAACGCCGAGGCCGAGCGCGCCGCCGCGACGTCCGAGGAGCTGCAGCTCCCCTTCGTCTCCCTGTCGAAGCAGGAAGGGCTCACCGAGGCCGGGCCGCACGTGTTCCAGAACATGCTCACCGCGACCGCGCAGGCGAAGGCGCTCACGGACCTCGCCATGGGCCGGCGCGGGATGAAGCGCTTCGCCATCATGTTTCCCCAGGTCCCCTACGGCGTGGAGCTCGCGAACGCCTTCTGGGACGCGGTGGAGGCGCGCGGGGGCGAGATCCGCGGCGCGGAGACCTACCCCGCCGACCGGACCACCTTCACGCCGCTCGTGAAGGACATGGTGGGGAAGCTCTACCTCGAGGAGCGGTCCGACTGGGAGGAGCAGCAGCGGCAGATCGCCGAGAAGGAGAAGGATCCCTTCCGGCGCCGCAAGGCGCTCGAGAAGGCGAGGGAGAAGCTCCAGCCCATCACCGACTTCGACGCCATCTTCATCCCGGACTTCGCGAAGAACGTCCGCCTCATCACGCCCTCGCTCGCCGTCGAGGACGTGGTCACGCAGACCTGCGCGCCGGAGGAGGTCGAGAAGATCAGGAAGACCACCGGCCGGCCGAACCTCCAGCCCGTGCAGCTCCTCGGCGCGAATGGCTGGGACGATCCCTCGCTCTTCGACATGGCGCCCGGCGGGCCCGGGCGGCACGTGCGCTGCGCCATCTTCGTGGATGGCTTCTACGCGGGCTCCTCCCGCCCCGAGACGAAGCGCTTCGTGGAGGCCTACGGGAAGAAGTACCCGGGCCAGACGCCCACGATCCTCGAGGCCTCGGCGCACGACGCCGCCCGGATGGCCCGGCAGGTGATGGAGGCGCGGCCGGCGACGCGCGCGGCCCTGCGCGACGCGCTCGCGCACGTGAAGGGCTTCAAGGGTGCCACCGGCGACATCTCCATGGGCCCCGACCGGACGCCGGTCAAGGACCTGTTCTTCCTCACGGTCGACCAGAACGGGGTCCGCGAGCTGACGCGCGAGGAGCTGGGCGGCGCGGGCGCCGGCGGGTTGTAGTGCGCCGAAATCGCCTGCCGGGGCGCAGGCCTGCCATTACGTTCGGGGAAGGGATGGACGACGTCTTCGAAACGCCTCGCCCGCGGGGCCGCTTCCCCGCGGTGAACGTGGCGCT
>DATDDC010000606.1:0-4984 GCA_036523995.1 Anaeromyxobacter sp. | reverse complement strand
CTCCGGGCCGGTGTTCGGCACGCTCTCGGACCGCATCGGCAGGCGGTGGGGGCTCGCCCTCGTGTTCGCGGTCCAGGCGGCGGCGTACGCGCTCGCCGCGGCGAACCTGCCCGTCGCGTTCCTGTACCTGTCCATCGGCTTCTTCGGCGTGGCGGCCTGGTCGATCCCGACCATCATGATCGCCGCCGTGAGCGACCACGTCGGGCCGGAGCGCGCGCTCGGGGCCTTCGGCGTGATCACGTTCTTCTTCGGGGTGGGGCAGGTGGCCGGACCGGCCATGGCCGGGATCTTGGCGGATCGCACCGGCAGCTTCTCGTCGAGCTTCGCCATGGCGGCCGCCCTCGCCGTCGTGGCGATCGCGGTGAGCGCGCTCCTCCGGCCCCCGCACCGCGCGGCCACGCCCGCCGTGGGGGAGGCGAGGCTCGCCAGCGGGCAGTGAGGCCGGCGGCTCTCGTTCGGGGGCCGCCCGCGTTTCGAGGCGGCACCCTCGCGCGCGGGCGGATAGCTCCCCGCCATGGCGACACCGAGCGACCGCCTCGAGCGGAACAAAGAGAACGCGAAGGCCTTCTACGACCTCATGTTCAACCAGAACCAGCCCGAGGAGGCCATGGCGAGGTACGCCGGAGCGACGTACACGCAGCACAACCCCGGCGTGGGCGACGGGAAGCAGGCGTTCATCGAGTACTTCAAGAGGATGGCGCGCGAGTACCCCGGGAAGCGCGTCGAGTTCAAGCGCGCCATCGCCGAGGGGGACTGCGTCGTCCTGCACTGCTTCCAGCACTGGCCCGGCGACCGCGACTGGGCCGGCATCGACATCTTCCGGCTCGACGCGCAGGGCAAGATCGTCGAGCACTGGGACGTGCTCCAGCCCATCCCCGAGACCTCGGCCAACTCGAACGGGATGTTCTAGCCCCCTCGACCGGCTAGACTCCCGGCACGCCGGAAGGGAGCGGCGCGGCGGAAGCGGCGCCTCGGCGCTGGAGAGGAGTCGACATGCATCCGGTTCGAAGGTGGAGCCTCGCGGTCGCGGTCTCGATCCTGGCCCTGGCGTCGTTCGTGGCCGTGGCGCAGGCGCCCGGGATCAAGCGGTCGCTCCTGCAGCGCGTGGATCTCCAGGGCAGCGAGGCCAAGGAGTGCGTCCTCGGCTCCGCGGAGATCCCCGCCGGCGGCTCGGCCGGGAGGCACTTTCACCACGGGATCGAGGTCGGGTACGTGGTCGAGGGCGAGTCGGAGATCCTCGTCGACGGCGAGGCGCCCAGGCGCGTCAAGGCCGGCGAGTCCTACTCGATCCCCGCGCGGCGCCCGCACGACGCCAAGGCCATCGGCGGACCGGTGAAGGTCGTGGCGACCTACGTCGTCGAGAAGGGAAAGCCGCTGGCGGAGCCGGTGAAGTAGCGGAAGGCTCGGCCGCCCCGGCGTAGGATCCGCCCCCGCATGGACGACGCCACCCCGCGGACGATGCCCTGGCTCGTGCGCGGCGACCTCGACGGCTTCTTCGGCCTCGCGCTCGATAACCTCGTCCAGCTCCTCCTCATCGACGCGCTCTGCCGGGGCGTGCTGGGCTTTCCCGCCGCCCTCGTCCACGGCCGGATCCTGCCGGGCGCGGCCGTGTCCATCCTGGTGGGGAACCTCTTCTACGCCTGGCAGGCGAAGCGGCTGGCGCGCCGCACGGGCCGCACCGACGTGTGCGCCCTGCCCTACGGCATCAACACCGTCTCGCTCTTCGGCTACGTGTTCCTCGTCATGCTCCCGGCGAAGCTCGCCGCGCAGGCGGCCGGCGCCCCCGACCCGGCCGCGACCGCGTGGGAGGCGGGGCTCCTCGCCTGCCTCGGCTCGGCCGTCATCGAGATCGGCGGTGCGTTCGTGGCGGAGCGGGTGCGGCGCGCCACGCCCCGGGCGGCCCTCCTCTCCACGCTCGCCGGCATCGCGCTCGGCTTCATCTCGCTCGGCTTCCTCTTTCGCACCTTCGCGAACCCCGTCGTCGGGCTCGTCACCCTGGGCGTCGTGCTCCTCACCTACTTCGGCCGCGTCCGCTTCAGGGGCCGCATCCCCGGCGGCCTCGCCGCCGTGGCGCTGGGGACGCTCCTCGCCTGGGCGACCGGGCTCGCGCCGCCCGGGCCGCGGCCGGAGTGGACGGGCCTCGCCCCGCCCGTGCCGGCGCTCGGCGCCGTGCTCCACTCGATGCGCGCCGAGACGCTCTTCGCCTACGCCTCGATCATCCTGCCCATGGGGCTCTTCACCGTCGCCGGCTCCCTCCAGAACATCGAGTCGGCGGAGGCGGCCGGCGATCCCTACGCCACGCGTCCTTCGCTCCTCGTGAACGGGCTCGGCACGGTCGCCGCCGTGCTCTTCGGCTCGCCCTTCCCCACGACGCTGTACATCGGGCACCCCGGCTGGAAGGCGCTCGGGGCGCGCGCGGGCTACTCGGTGCTGAACGGCGCCTTCGTGACCCTCGTGGCGCTCACCGGCACGCTCGCGCTCATCGCCTGGGCCGTCCCCGTGGACGCGGGCATGGCCATCGTCCTCTGGATCGGCATCGTGATGAGCGCGCAGGCGTTCCAGGCGGTCCCCGCGGCGCACGCGCCGGCGGTGGTCCTGGGGCTCCTCCCCGCCATCGCCGGATGGGGCGCCGGCCTCGCCAAGGCCGGGCTCCGGGCCGCCGGGGTGGGCGCGCCGGGCGGGCCGGCGTTCTCGCCCGCGCTCGAGCCGGCCTTCCTCGCCTCGGACCTGTGGATCCGGGGCGCCTTCGCGCTCGAGCAGGGCTTCATCCTCACCTCGATGATCCTGGCCGCCGCGACGGTCCAGGTGATCGAGCGGCGCTTCCGGCGCGCCGGCGCCTGGATGCTGCTCGGCGCGGCCGCGTCGGCGGCGGGGCTCGTCCACTCCTACCGCTACACGCCGGGCGACACCGCCATCCTGCTCGCGCCGGCGTGGCCCTGGGCGTCCGGGTACCTCGCGGTGGCGATCCTCTTCTTCCTCGCGCCCGCCGTCACCGAGCCGGGCGAGGGGCACGGCTGAACCCGGAGATCCTCATGCACAGCGTCGCCGCCGTCCTCGCCCTCCTCGCGCTCGCCGCCGCTCCGGCACGCACCGCCGAGCGCCCTCGCCTCGTGGTCGTCGTCTCGGTCGATCAGCTCGCGCGCCATCGCCTGAGCGCCGCGCTGCCCGGCGGGCTCGGCCGGCTCCTCCGCGAGGGCCGCGTCTTCGCGGATGCGGCCCTGGAGCACGGGATCACCGAGACCTGCCCCGGGCACGCCACCATGCTCACCGGCGTGAACCCGGGCCCCGCCGGCATCCCCGGAAACCTGTTGTTCGACGGAGGCAAGACCGTCTACTGCGCCGGCGAGCGGGTCGACCCGGGCGCCGACGTGGGCGCCGCCTTCGCGCGGACCGGCGTCCTCGGCATCCCGGAGCCGAGGAGCGCCGCCGAGCTCGGCGAGGCGCTCCGCTCGCCGTCCTTCCTCTCCGTGAAGGCGCTCGGCGATCTCCTCCGCCCCGGCGGGAAGGTCTTCACGCTCTCCGGCAAGGACAGGGCCGCCATCATGATGGGCGGGCAGCACCCGACCCTGGCCGTGTGGCTCGACGCCCGCGCCGGGTTCACCTCGAGCCGCTACTACACGAAGAAGCTGCCGGCCTGGCTCGAGGCCTTCGATCGCGACCGCGGCCTCGCGCCCTACGTCGCGGAGCGGATCCCCGCGGAATGGAGGCATGGCGCCGAGGACCGGGCCGCGCTCCCGGACGAGAGCCGGTTCGAGTCGAGCGCGTTCGGCCGCACGAGCCCGCACCGCATCCGCGGCGCCACGCTGGCCGAGACCCATCCGAGGCTCATGAGGACGCCCTTCGCGGACGCGCTCACCCTCGACCTGGCGCGCGTCATCGTGGAGCGCGAGTCGCTGGGAAAGGGCCCGGGCACGGACCTCCTCGCCGTCTCCCTCTCGGCCACCGACTACATCGGCCACGCGTACGGCCCCGACAGCCAGGAGGCGGTGCACGCCCTGCGCGAGCTCGACCGGCAGCTCGAGGCGTTCCTCGGGTTCCTGCAGGCGCGCGTCGGGCGCGGCGCCCTGCTCGTCGTCCTCACCGCGGACCACGGCGTGGCGCCCATCCCCGAGGTCGCCATCGACCTCGGCCTCTCCGAGTGCCGCGTGCCCGGTGGGCGCGCCAGCGGCGAGCGCTGGAAGGAGCTCGTGGGAGACGCGGCGGCGAAGGCCTGCGGGAGCGCCGATGCGCCGGCGGTGGCCTGGGACGGCAACCACTCGTTCAAGCTCGATCCCGCCTGGCTCTCGCGCTGCAGGAGCAAGGGCGAGGCGCTCGCCGCCATCGCCTCGCGGCTCGCGGCGCAGCCGGGCGTCGTCCACGTCTGGACGGCGGCGGAGATGGAGGGCGACGCCGGGGAGTGCGTCGGCTACTGCCGCTTCTTCCGGAACTCGTGGGGCGGAGAGCGGAGCGGCGACCTCGTCGTGCAGCTCGATCCCACGTGCCAGCTCACGCCCAGCGATCCCGAGCACAAGTCGCCGTACGTCACCGGGCACGGCACGCCCTACGCGTACGACCGCGCGGTGCCCCTCGTGTTCTGGGGAGGCGGCGTCGCCCCCGGCGTCGTGCGCGGGCAGGCGCGCACCATCGACATCGCGCCCACCCTCGCGAGGCGGCTCGGCCTCCCCGCGCAGCCGGAGTGGAACGGGCGGGCGCTGCCGCTCGAGTGAGGCCTACGCGCCCGGCTGCTGCTGCGCTGCGCGCCGGCGCATCTCCTCCTCGGGCACGTCCTCCTTGTGCGTCGAGATCCACCAGACGTGGCCGAAGGGGTCGGCCACGCCGCCGTTCCGGTCGCCGTAGGGGGGTGGCGTGCGGCCGCCGTCGCGAGGGGCCCGCGCGCGTGCCGCGCCCGCCCCTGGATCCCGTTAAGCTGCACGGCGAGGAGGCACGGTGGCGGCACGGAGTTGGATCTTCCTCGCCTTGCTCCTGGAGGCCTCGGCCGCCCGGG
>DATDDC010000605.1:0-2309 GCA_036523995.1 Anaeromyxobacter sp. | reverse complement strand
GGCGCCGCGCGGAAGAGGTCCTCGAAGAACAGGGCCTCACCGTCGAAGTGGAGGACCGCGCCCGCCTGCACGTAGGCGAAGAGCGCCTGCGTCCGATCGGCGTCGAGATCGAAGGAGAGGCCGAAGGAGATGAGCTTGCCGACGACGACGCTGTCCGCCGGCGTCCACGGGTCGAACCTCGTGAGCTCGAGCGCCGAATACTCCGGCGGGAGCGCGTGGCCCGCCACGAAGGCGTTCACCCCCGCCGCGTACGCCTCGAGCCCGGCGCGGGCGCGCGTCGAGAGCGCCGCGAGCGATCGCTCGGCGGCGCGCCGGAGCCCGATGGTCCGGAGCTGGACGTCCGAGCCGAGCGCCGCGGGGCCGAAGAGCTCCGCGAGGGTGCCGCTGGCGCGCCGCCGGCTCACGTCCATCTGGAAGAGCCGGTCCTGCGCGTGCACCCAGCCGTTCAGGAAGAAGAGGTCGTGCTCGTTCGCGGCGCGAACGTGCGCGATGCCGTTCCTGTCGCGGACGATCGAGGCGTCCGCGCGAAGGCCCGCGACGACCTCTGGGACGGCGGCGCTCGGGAGGGCGGAAAGCGACAAGGCCAGCGCAGCGAGGAGCGACCGGCTCGGCATGGTGTCACCTCCTGGGAGGCGTCGATGGTACGCGCGGCGGGCCGCGGCGGAGACTCCCCGCAGGGGGTCCCGCGACCCGCAGGACACCTCCGGGGAGGCGTTCACGAAGGGATTCTTCGCGAGGCCGCGGTCCGGCCGGACACGCTCGAGCGGCGGCGGCGTCGCCCCGCGGCCGCGCGCGGCGCCGAAACGAAGAGCGCCCCCTCTCCGCGCGGAGAGGGGGCGCCCGCGAGCGAGGGGGTGGCTCGCTCGCGGATGCTAGGGGTTGCCGCCGTGCGGCGTGGTCGCCGGGTCCTCCACGTGCACCTTGCACACGCCGTCGTCGCACTCGAAGCCGGCGTCGCAGGCGGGGTCGCAGGCGTGCTGGTGGCGCATCTCGATGTCGCAGAGGTGGTCGACGTCCGCCTCGCGGGCGTGCTCGATCTCGTTCTCCTGCTCGTTCTCGAGCTGCATCTCCACCTCGCCCTCCATCCCCACGAGCTTCATGGGGCCGTCGTCGGCGCCTTCCTTCATGGAGACGTGCGCCTTGCCCTGGAGCTGCAGGTCGTGCGGCTCGATCTCGAACCGGTGCGTGGCGCCGTCGTTCGGCTCCACCTCGGTCACGTGGATCTCTACCTCGGACGAGAGCGCGCCGGCCGGGATGGAAAGCGCGAAGCCGCTCGACGTCGCGACGACGCCTCCCTTCGGACCGATGACGGCGCTGCCCGAGCTCGGGCGCCCGCAGGCGGTGGCGGCGGCGACGAGGGCTGCAACGAGGAAGTATCTGCTGGCGGTGCGGGTCATGTTCATTTCCCTCCCTTTGCACATCCAGACACCCCGACCCGCCGTGACGGGACAGGGAGGGAGGCGCATCGCGCCATTCGCGCGGAGCCGCGGCGCGCGCCAGGTAGGTCCCTCGGACCCAGCCGTCCGCGTCCGTCGCCGGACGGAAAGGAAGCGGGGCGGCGCCCCTGGCGGCGTCGCCCCGCGGGCTCTCCGGGATTGAAGCCCTCAGAACATCCCGGGGAACGGGAACGGCACGGTGGCATCCACGCCGGCGAAGTCGAAGTCGGTGGCGGCGTTCGCCGCGGAGGGAACGGGCCCGAAGGCGGCGTCGCACGCGTCCGCGCCGTTCGCGACCTGCCACGACTGGACCGTGGCGCCGGTGGAGTCCTCCTCCTTCACCATCCAGAAGAGCTCCGACGGCATCGTCATCGGATCGGCGGGCCGGGTGTGGCAGGTCACGCCCATCCAGGCGTGGCCGGCCGGGATCTGCCCGCCCGTCGCCTCGGCGTCGCTCCGGCCGTGGATCTCGCCGGTCGGCGTGCGGAACCAGCGCGACACGAGGAGGGCCTCGGCGGGGGCGAGGGTCGGGTTCGCCGGGCAGAAGAAGATCATCGAGTCCTGGAGCGCGAGGCTGCCGCCCACGCCCGGCTCGCGCAGGAACGTGTAGGTCGCGTCGCGCGGCGAGATGCGCGCGAGATCGCCGTCCGTGTCCGGATCCCACTTCACGCCCGCCGCGGTGATCTGGATGAGCCGCTTCGGCGCGGTGATGTCGAACGTGGCGGCGAGCGTGCCCGCCACGTCGAGGCCCGTCACCGAGTGGAGCGCGTCGAGGTCGAGCTTCATCGCTCCCTTGCCCTGGTGCGGGCCGGTGGCGCCGGCGCGATCGATGTCGCCGGAGAAGACCGTGACGAAGTTCCCGGCGCCGGCGGG
>DATDDC010000604.1:0-1704 GCA_036523995.1 Anaeromyxobacter sp. | reverse complement strand
GTCGTGACGAGGAGCGAGACCGCGGTGTCGCCGAGGAGCGTGAGCGTGATGAGGAGCCCGACCCGCGCCTGGCCGATGCCGGCCGCGCGCAGGTGCAGGACCAGCACCACCGAGGCGAGCCCGTAGGCGAACATGCGCAGGGCGCGCGTGACGAAGAGCAGCGTGACGTCCCGAGGTGCCGGCAGGGTCCCTCCTCGTGCGAGGCGGCAGAATGCACGCCGCCGGTGGCCCAAGTAAAGTTCGCGCCATGCTCGCGTGGACCGCGGTCCTGCTCTCGGCGCTCGGCGCCGCTCCGCCCACCCTCCCCGCTCCTCCCAGGGCGCTCGCCGCCCCCGCGGAGCGGGCGCGCAAGGCGCTCCTCTCCCGGCACGGCGAGGCCGAGAGGGCCCGCATCGACCGCGGCGTCCGGCAGGCGGCCGCCTTCTGGCGCCCCGCCGACGGGGACGGGCGCGCCTTCGAGGCGGTCTGCCTGGCGCAGTTCCAGCCCAGGGGCCCCACCCTCGACGAGACCTTCGCGCGCCTCGAGGCGTCGATGGAGGCGATCTCCGGGCACGGCGTCGAGATCGACCGCGAGCTGTCGCGCTGGGCCCAGCTCGACGTCGGTCCGGAGCTGCCCGTGGACGGCCTGCTCGACGCCATCGATCCGTCCGCGCACGTGACGGAGGACCTCTTCGCCGGAAAGGTCGGGTTCGTCGTGCTCCTCAACTTCCCGCTCACCACGCTCGACGAGCGGCTCGCCCGGGGAGAGGGGTGGACGCGGCGCGAGTGGGCGGAGGCGCGGCTCGCGGGCCGGTTCGCCCGCCGCGTCCCCGCCGAGGTGAACCAGGGCATCGCGCGGGCGAGCGCGCGCGCCGACGCGTACATCGCGGGCTACGACCTCTTCATGCACCACGTCCTCTCGGAGAAGGGCGAGCGGCTCTTCCCGAAGGGGAAGCGCCTCCTCTCCCACTGGAACCTGCGCGACGAGCTCAAGGCCCAGTACGCCGAGCCAGACGGGCTGGCGCGCCAGCGCGTCCTGGCGAGGGCCATGGAGCGGATCGTGTCGCAGAGCATTCCCGCGGCGGCGGTGAACGACCCCACCGTCGACTGGAACCCGTTCACGAACGAGGTGCGGCCGGCGCCGGCGGCGGAGATCGAGTCCGGGGAGCCGCGCGCCAGGGTGGACCCGTCGCGCGAGCCCGACACGCGCTACGCGGTCATCCTCGCGAACTTCCGGGCCGTGAAGGCGGCGGATCCCTTCTCTCCGTCGGCCCCCACGTACATCGACCGCACCTTCGACCTCGGCCGGGAGATCCCGGAAGCGAAGGTGGTCGCGATCCTCGAGGAGGTGCTGGGGTCGAAGGAGCTCCGGGCCGCCGCCCGGCTCGTGGCGGCCCGGCTCGGCCGCCCGCTCGAGCCCTTCGACATCTGGTACGCGGGATTCCGACCGCGCGCGAGCCGCTCGGAGGCCGAGCTCGACCGGCTCACGCGCGCCCGGTACCCGACGCCGGAGGCGTTCGCGAAGGCCATCCCCGAGACGCTCCAGCGGCTCGGCTTCACGCCCGAGAAGGCGCGCTGGCTCGCCGACCGCATCGAGGTCGATCCGGCCCGTGGCTCGGGGCACGCGTTCGGCGCCGGGCGGCGCGGGGACAAGGCGCACCTGCGCACGCGCATCGGCAAGGACGGCATGGACTACAAGGGCTTCAACATCGCCGTCCACGAGCT
>DATDDC010000603.1:0-2498 GCA_036523995.1 Anaeromyxobacter sp. | reverse complement strand
GGGCCATGGCCTCGAGCCGCTGCGGCTGCCTCGAGCCGGGAAGCAGCTTGCCAGCGATGGCGAGCGCCTCGTCGACGGTGGCTCGTTCCTCCGTCGAGAGACGGACGCGGAAGCGCGTCCACTCGTCGTCCTCCTCGCCGGCGCGCGCCGCTCGCACCGCCTTCTCGAGCACGCGCACAGTCTCGAGCCTGGCGCGCTCCACCCAATCCGCCTCGTCGTCCCCGACCGCCACGGGAAGCACCGTCTGCGCGTTCCGGATGCGCACCTCGCCCGCCCGCACCGCCGCCCGGAGGAGCGGCCGCGAGCGGAGCTCGCGAGAGAGGTGCGCCATCGCCTCGGCCGTCCGCTCCTTGATGTCGAGGATCTCCCGCGCGTAGTCGCCCAGGCTCGAGAAGCCGAGGCTGATGAGGCGCTCTCCGACCGTGAGGCCGGCGAGGCCGTCGCCGATCTCCACATACAGCGCGCCCTCGAGGCGGGCGAGCTGGGCGAGCAGCCGCTCGCAGGCGTCGGACTCGGTCTCGCCGGCGTGGACGAGGGCGCGAAGCTCGGCGGCGGTGCAAGGCTCCGGGGGCGCCGGCGCGGGCAACAGCGCGAGAGACGGCTCGGCGCGGAGCAGGGCACTGGCGAGCTGGGGCGATGCGGCTTCCATCGATCCGATCCTCACACGTGGGTCTGACACCCGAGGTGAATGATCGCAGCGTCTGGGATCGAAACCGGGTACGACGAAGTCCGCCTGGTTCCCTTTCGTGGACGAGTCATCCGACTACAACCCGATCTACCGAGAGCAGGCCATGACGCTCGGACGATTCGGCGCGATGACCCTGGTCTTCCCGGATTCGTAGATCAGGAAATCTGCGGGACTTGCTGCTAGCCAAGGGCCGCAAGGATCCTCGCAGACCACGTGTTCGATGAGCGCACTCCGCACACCTTCGTGACGTTCTCCGTGGAGGGGCGCAGTAGCGACCAGTTGCTATCCACCAGAAGGTGGAACGCGGACAGAAGCGCGCTCGTTGTAGTGTCCGGGAGCTGGCTTGCGATGAGCGCGCGGAACACCGTTGCGAGCGAGCTTCTCCGCGGCGAGAGATGCTCACGCCCTTCATCCAGAGACCCGTAATATCTCTCGGCGGGAGCAGGCGCGGCTCCTCGCCCTGGCGCAGCGCGTGGTCGCGATGCGCGGCACCGACGGCTGACCGGTCGACCGAAGGCCCCCGCGACCGGACGAACGGGTCCGCGAGGGGACCTGACGAATTTCCGCTTGAACGCGGGCCTGGGCGACCGCACACCTACGGCGCGCCCCGCCGGACACCGGCGGAGCCGCTCGACGGAACGCACAGGAGGGCTACCATGGCCAGCGCGCTCACGAGGACCCAGCTCGCCGAGCTCCGCCGCAGGCTCGAGGAGGAGCGCACCCGGATCGTCCGGGTGCTGAGCACGTCGGACGCCATCCACTCGACGGAGGAAGACCGCGGACCGGAGATCGAGGAGGTGGCGCAGCGCGCCGCGGAGCGCGACCAGGCGGTCGGCGTCCTCGAGCGCGAGCGCGCGCTCCTCGCAGAGGTCGACCGGGCGCTCGCGAAGATCGACCGTGGCGAGTACGGCCAGAGCGAGAGGACCGGCGCTCCCATCCCGTACGCACGCCTCGCGGCCGTACCGTGGGCCCGCGAGGACGTCGACGAGTAGACGTCTTCGTTCGGTGGACGATCTGCGAGAGAACGCCGTGACGATGGGCGTCCACCTGCTGCGCTGGCGTTCGACGTGACCGCACGCGCCGTCGAAGTCACCGCGCTCGCGGCGTACCTCGATGCGGTCGGTCGGCTGGCAGCCGCGCCGTGCCGGAGGCGATGGTTACCCCGGTGACCGCGGCGGTGACGACTACGGGACCGATCAGGGCAAAGAGTCCCGAGTCTCCCTCGATTGGGTTGATCCGGACCTGTTGAAGGAGATGCTACGTTTGCAGCTCGTGTCGGATCATCACCATTCCTTGAGATCGCTCTCGCGCAGACCTAGCCGTCACGGACCGCGCTAGAAGCCACGTCAGGACGCCTGATCTCGATCGGTTACGCGCATGAACCGACGGGATCTGGTTCGGCTCGATCGCGAGCTGCGGAGCTACCTGGAGGAGATGATCGAGGGCGCCGGGCGGCCCGAGCGGCGCGGTCACCCAATGGGTTGCGTAGGTGTGGTGGCGTGCGGCGTTGGGATCCTCGTGACGAGTCCCATGAACGCTCCACTGCCGGTCCGTGTGCAGACCCGGTGACGGAGCTACGACCCCCGCGGTGCCTGCCCCCCGCCGCGGCGCAGGAACGCGGGGATGTCGTACTGGTCGTCGCTCTCCGCCGGCTTGAAGCCCTCGCGGCGATGCGCCGTCCGCGCGGCGGCGGAAGCCGCGGGTGGGGCGGCCAGCGGCTGCGAGAGCCGGATGGGCTCCTTCGCCTTCGCCTCGGCGGGGAGCGGCGGCGGCGCGGCCCGCACCTGCGCGACTTGCGGCGCGTGGGCCT
>DATDDC010000602.1:0-5067 GCA_036523995.1 Anaeromyxobacter sp. | reverse complement strand
GCCATGCTCGAGGACAAGCGGAAGCTGTCCCGCGAGCTGCTCGAGGGCAACGACGAGGTACGGCTCACCGAGCTCGACGATCGCGAGCTGCTCCGGCTCGTCTCGCTGGACTTGCGGAGCGCGACGGCGGATACGTGAGGCGCTGGAGGGAGCACGTGGCCTACGGGTACGACTACGGCGGCTTTCCCGAATACGTCCCCGTGGCGGAGCGCCGCCGCCGCGCCGCGCGGAAGCTCAGCCAGCTCCGGAAGAAGGGGCACGACCCGAAGCCCGTCCACATCGACGGCCGAGCCATCGTCACGACCTTCTGGGGAAAGGCGTGGTGCGACCACCTCGAGTCGCACGCCGACCTCGCGAACCGCCTGCCGCGGGGCCGGACCTACGTACGGAACGGCTCGGTCATCGACCTGCAGATCGCCGAGGGCGAGGTGCGCGCGCTCGTCTCCGGGAGCGACATCTACGAGGTCGAGGTGCGCATCCAGCCGCTCGCGGCGCCGCGCTGGAAGGCGGTCCGCCGCGAGTGCGCCGGCCAGATCGGCACGGTGGTCGAGCTCCTCGCCGGGAAGCTCTCCTCCGCGGTCATGGAGGTGCTCTGCCACCGGCAGAAGGGTCTCTTCCCGGGGACGCGCGAGATCGCCATGTCGTGCTCGTGCCCCGACGGCGCCTGGCTGTGCAAGCACCTCGCGGCGGTGCTCTACGGCGTCGGCGCTCGACTCGATCACGCACCCGAGCTGCTCTTCACCCTCCGCGGCGTCGATGGCGCTGACCTCGTCGCGGCGGCAGGGAAGGCGGGAACGCTGGCGAGCGCGCCCCGGGACGGTGCGATCGGCGACGAGCACCTGTCGGAGATCTTCGGGATCGAGCTGGACGTGACGTCCTCGAAGCCTCCTTCGCGCTCCAGTCGCGGATCCGGTCGCGCGCCTCGTCGAGAACCACCCGCTCGACCCGGGCGATCGGCGCGATCGGCGCGTGCACGCGGGGGGCGCCAATCCCGACGGAGCGCGGGTGCCTCCGTTCAGGGTCAGTAGCTCGACGGCGGCGACTGCTTCAGGATCATGGCCGGTGCGCTCGGGTCCCCGGCGTCCGCCGCCTGAGCCTTCTTCCCGCTTCCGCGCGCGATCTTCGCGGCCTTCGAGGCCTTCGCGACCCTGACGCTCTTCTTCTTGGCCTTCCTCGCGGGCTTCCGCTCCTCGGCCGGAGCCGCAGCCGGCGTCGGAGCGGCTGCCGCGGCCGGCACGGCGGGCGAAGCCGGCGGCGCGGCGGCAGGCGCCGAAGCGTCGGACTCGACTTTACAAGCCGTGGCGAGCAGGGACGCAACGACGACGGCTGCGAGGGTTTCGCGCATGGATCGACCTCCGAATGATGCAACGAGGAGAACCATTCTACCGCGAGCGAAGGGTCACGATGCCCGCGTCTCGTCACACCATTGGTCACATGTGGCATATGCACCGACGGGCGAAGCGCCGCTTCGGGGTGGCCCGCGTGGGACGTCACGCGTTTCGTCGCCCGCGAGCGGGGCAAGATCGATGCGAGCGGCCACGGCCATGAGAGCTCGCCCCGGGCCCATTTCGGCCCGGGCTCGGGTTGACAATCCGAAGAGTGTTCGTGCCGAATGTGCGCGCGGACGGATCGCGCTGGCAGTGACGCCTCGGGTGGCCCATGGTGAATCGGTCTGGGATTGCGCGATGTCCATCGGAGGATGGCATGTTCCCGGATTACGAGCGGTACGACGCGCTCGGGCTCGCCGAGCTGGTGAGGACGCGGCAGGTGAGCGCCGAGGAGGTGCTCGCGGCCGCCATCGAGCGCGTCGAGCGGCGGAACCCCGCGCTCAACGCGGTCGTCGCGCGCATGTACGACGAGGCGCGCGCGGCCGTGCGCGCCGGGCTGCCGGACGGCCCGCTCACCGGCGTCCCTTACCTCCTGAAGGACCTCGGCGTGCTCTGGGCCGGCACGCCGACGACGAACGGGTGCGCGCTCTTCCGCGACGCGGTCGCCGATCACGACAGCGAGATCGTCCGACGCATGCGGCGCGCCGGCCTCGTCCTGTTCGGGAAGACGAACACCCCGGAGCTCGGGCTCACCACCTCCACCGAGCCGCGCCTTTTCGGCGCGACGCGCAACCCATGGAACGCCGCGTTCAGCGCGGGTGGGTCGAGCGGCGGCGCCGCGGCGGCCGTCTCCTCGGGCATGGTGCCGGCGGCGCACGCGACCGACGGCGGCGGGTCCATCCGGATTCCCGCGTCGGCGTGCGGGCTCTTCGGGCTGAAGCCCACGCGCGCGCGCACGCCGTTCGGTCCCGATCGTGGCGAGGGCTGGAGCGGTGCCTCGGTGGGGCACGCCGTCACGCGGACCGTGCGCGACAGCGCGGCGCTGCTCGACGCGACGGCCGGCCCGGACGTGGGCGATCCCTACTGGGCGCCGCCACCGCGGCGGCCGTTCCTCGCCGAGGTCGGCGCCGATCCGGGGCGGCTCCGCATCGCCGTCACGACGAACGCCTGGAATGAGATCCCGGTGCACGAAGAGTGCAGGGCGGCCGTCGCGGCCGCCGCCCGGCTCTGCGAGGGCCTGGGCCACGCCGTCGACGAGGCGCGGCCGGAGTGGGACGAGAAGGCGCGTGCGAAAGCTTCCCTCCTCGTCATCTCCGCGCACACGCGCGCGGCGCTCGACGAGCGGGCCCAGTCACTCGGGCGCGCGCTGACGCCGGACGATGTCGAGCCGATGACGTGGCCCACCGCGGAGCACGGCAAGTCTGCCACGGCGAGCGAGCTCGCGCATGCCGTCGAAGTCGTCCACGCCGTTGGTCGCGCCGTGGCGCGCTTCTTCAAGCGGTACGACGTGCTTCTCACGCCCACCAGGTGCGACCCCACCCCGCGCCTCGGGCTGCTCTCCATGTCGAACCCGGACCGCGACGCGTACGTGAAGGCACTCTTCGCCTCCATCGCGTTCACGTCGCCGTTCAACGGATCGGGGAACCCCGCGATGTCGGTCCCGCTTCACTGGTCCGCGGAGGGCCTCCCCGTCGGCGTCCAGTTCGTCGCCGCGTTCGGGGACGAGGCGACGCTCTTCAGCCTCGCGGCGCAGCTCGAGCAGGCGCGACCGTGGGCGGAGCGGCGGCCGCCGCCCGCGTGAGCGGCGCGCCCTGTTACGCGTACCGATCTCGAACGCGTTCGCGTCGCGGCGGTGGACGTAGGGGCGACCCGACGGGGATTGTCGTCGCTCGAGACGCGCGCCCGACAGGATTTGGGCCTTCGCCTTCGGATTCGTAGACCTGATTTACTTATAGTGCAGGTGGGCGTCAGGACTGCGGATTCTAAGAATTCAGAGTACTTGCGGGCGCGACATCGACCACAGGAGGCAACCGAGCACCCACGAAATCGACACAGTTCACGGCAAATTTCCGTCAAAATACGCTCATAGTGAACGTGCTCCATGGCGAGGTCAGCTCAGCAGCGCGCAAGGCGTGTGCAGCGCGCGGGCTTGCCAGCGCGGCGGGAAGCCGCCTTCCGATCTGAGCACGGCGTGGGCGACTCTGGTGCCGAGCAGAACGCGGGGCGGTTCCCGTTGGCAACATCGATCCGCCCTTCGAGATCGCGTGCCCAGTCCGGCTGCACTACCTCCGGGGCACCGACCGCGAAGGCGGAGAGACACCGCGTCGACGTCCTCCGCCTCGATCTCCCCGACGATGTGAGCTTCAACTGGCTGGGCGAGCTGGCATCGGTCCGCCGCCACGCACGCGTGCAGGTGGGCCCCGCCGTACCCGCGGGTAACCATGCGCTCCTCGAAGCCGACCCTATCCCTCGGCCCAGGCCGCGCCGGCGGCGCGACCGCTCCCCGCGACGCGTCGCGGTGACGCCCCAGCCCGAAACGCCTCCCAACGCGTGGCTCGCGACTACCGCCCCGGTACAATGGCCGGGTGCGAGCGCCCTCCGACGCGACGCAGCCCGAGCGCCGCTTGGCGTCCCGACGACACCTCCTGCAGGGGCTCTGCGTCGCTGCGACCGGCGCGCTCATCTGGGCGTGGCGCGCCCTGGGACGCGACCGGCGCGAGCGCCAGCGCCTTCGCCGCGTGACCTTGCCGTTCCCCGCAGCGGACGGGGTGACGTTCCACGGCGACGTCATCCTGGTGAGAGCGGGCGCGACCGTCACGGCGCTCTCCTCGCGCTGCCCCCACCTCGGCTGCCGGATCGACCGCAGCGAGGACGGCGTCCTACCGTGCCCCTGTCACGGATCGCGGTTCGATCTCCAAGGGAAACGCCTCGCGGGGCCCGCCGGCACGGATCTCGTACGCCTCGCCGTGACCCCGTCGAGCGAGCCGCGGAAGGTGGATGTCGACCTCTCCTCCTGAGCCGGGCGGCCGCGCCGTCCGATGGTTCGCGCGCTGGAACGCGCGGCTCCCGAGCGCGGGACACCTCGCGCTCGCCGCGCTGGCGCTCGGCGTCGCGACGGGCGTCGCGCTCTCCGCCGGGTACGACGTCACCGCGCCGAGGCGCTCGATCGCGCTCGCGCTGCTCGGCGGCCGCGCGGCCCGCGCCCTCCGCGCCGCGCACGCGTGGAGCGGCCACCTCCTCCTCGTCCTCGCGCTGCTCCACGTCGTGGAGCACGTCCTCGCGCGGTCGGACGGGCGGATGCGCCTCGGCGTGTGGGTGCGGGCGGTGGCGTCCGCGCCCCTCGTGCTCGCGCTGCTCGTCTCCGGGTTCATGCTGAAGGGCGACGCGGAGGGCGAGCTCGCGCGCCAGGTGATGTCCGGGCTCATCGAGCGGCTGCCGCTCGCGGGCGCGCCGCTCGCGACGGCGCTCCTCGGCGCGGGCGCGGATCTCCAGCTCCCGTACCTGCACCACGCCGCGACGCTGACCGTCGCGACGACGCTCCTCGCGATCGAGCACGGCAAGCGGCTCTGGCCGTCGGCGCGCGCGCTCGCGGCTGCGATGGCCGCCACGGCCGCCGGCGCGCTCCTCTTCCCGCCCGCGCTGCACGACGGCGTGGATCCCGTCGTGAAGGGCCCCTGGTACTTCGTCGGCCTGCAGGAGGTCCTGCACTGGCTCACGCGGCCGGCCGCCGCGTGGGCCC
>DATDDC010000601.1:0-3242 GCA_036523995.1 Anaeromyxobacter sp. | reverse complement strand
GCCCGTCCGGATCTCGAACAGCCCTCGGTTCGGACGGCCCTTGATCGCCTTCATCGCGATCGGCGCCTGCAAGCCGTGGTGCCGAAACGCCATGATGTCCGCGACGACCTGCGCGCGATCCCGGGCGGGCAGCGAGTCGAGGAACTCGGTCGCCTGGCTCCGCCCGGCGTCGGTCGCGTAGAACCGAACCTCGAACACACGCCTATATAACCGCGTGGGTATACAACGTCAAGCACGTTACCCGCAATCGCAGCGGGTCCAGGCGTCACTGTCCAGCGTTCCGGGGAAGCTGCGACTGGAGCCGCAGCCGCTCCAGCGCCCACTCGTTCCCGACCCGCAGCATTGGCGCCATCCCGGTGTCGAAACTGCACGTTCCCACGAGGCCAACGTTGCCGCCGCGTCGGCAGGGCGTTGTGCCTGCCGAAAACCGCGTCGCGCAGAAGATGCTTGAGCCGCAGGAGTTCGGGCCAGTACCTTGCTGCGGTGTGGACGCTGGTGGGGAGCCTCCTCGGGACGGCGCGGTCAGGGCTAAAGGCGCAGCGCGAGCTCGCCCTCGAGAACCTTGCGCTCCGCCAGCAGATCGGAGCCCTCACCCGTTCGCTGCGTGGTAGACGCCTCCGCCTCGGGGCGTGGGACCGAGCCTTCTGGGTGATCCTCTCGAAAACGAGAAGTGCGGCGCGTGCGGCGCGGGGGGACTGTGCGACCGAAGTTCGAACAGAGCGAATTTCCGGCAAGGACACGCTCCTGGGCGACCCGTCACGCGCGGCGCGCGCTCGCGCGCCGGGCGCGCGGCCGCGCCGTCAGGCACCGTCCACGAGCGCCCTCGCCAGCGCGTCGAGGTCGGGCGGTTTCGCCAGGTGTGCATCGAACCCGGCGGCGAGCGCGCGGTCCCGGTCCTCCGGCTGGGCGTAGCCGCTCAGCGCCACGAGCCGGATCGAGCGGAGCTCGGCGTCGCCCTTCAGGGTGCGCGCGACCTCGTACCCGTCCACGTCCGGCAGCCCGATGTCGCACAGGATCACGTCGAGCCCGAGCTCGCGGGCGAGGGCCAGCCCGGAGTGGCCGTCGCGCGCGACGCGGACGCGGTGCCCGTAGAGCTCCAGGATCTCGGCGAGGCTCTGGCCCGCGTCGACGTTGTCCTCGATCACGAGGACGAGGCGGCTCTCCTGGACGGCGCCGGCCGCGGAATCGTCGATGCGCGCCGGGCCGGCGTCCGAGAGCGGCAGCCGCACCACGAAGGTCGCGCCTCGCCCGACCCCGTCGCTGCGGGCCTCGACGGCGCCTCCGTGCAGCTCGACGAGCCCCTTCACGAGCGCGAGCCCGAGGCCGAGGCCGCCCTGTGTCCTCGCCAGCGTCTGCTGCGCCTGCGCGAACGGCTCGAACATGTGCTCGACGGTCGCCGGCTCCATGCCGATGCCGCTGTCGCGCACGGCGAGCTCGGCGCGCCCGTCCTCGGCGGAGACGCGCACCGCCACGGTGCCGCCGTTCGGCGTGAACTTCACCGCGTTCTGCAGCAGGTTGCCGAGCACCTGCGCGATGCGCGTGGGGTCCGCCTCGATCCACAGCGGCTCGAGCGTGCGGTAGTCGACGCGCAGCTCGACGCCGGCCTGCGTGAAGACGGAGTGGACGTCGTCGGTGGTCTTGCGGACGATCTCGCGGAGATCCACTCGCGCCCGCTGCAGGGCGATCTTCCCGCGCGAGATGCGGGTCACGTCGAGCAGGTCATCGATGAGCCGCGTGAGGTGCTCCGCCTGGCGGCGGAGCACCTCTCTCGCGCGCGTCGCCTGCTCCGAGCCGGGCGCGGCTCGCTCCAGCAGGTAGATGCTGTTGCGGATCGGCGCGAGCGGGTTGCGCAGCTCGTGCGAGAGCACGCCCAGGAACTCCGTCTTGCGGCGGTCCTCGTCCCGCAGCGCCGCCTCCATGCGCTTGCGATCGTCGATGTCCATGGCGGCGCCCACGAGGCGGACCACGCGCCCGTCCGCCACGACGGGCGCCAGCCGGCTCAGGAACCAGCGGTGGGTGCCGTCGGCGGCGCGGTAGCGGACCTCGACGTCCTGCGGCTTCCGGAGCTTCAGCGCGCGGCGACGGCACTCGCGCACGACGGCGAGGTCGTCCGGGTGCACGACGCCTTCCCAGCCCACGCGCCTCGTCGCGGCCAGGTCGAGGCCCGAGAAGGCGGCCCAGCTCGTGTTCACGTACTCGGGCGCGCCGTCCGGTCCGAGCACGCACACGATCTGCGGCATCGCCTCCGTGAGGAGCCGGAAGCGCTCCTCGCTCGCGCGCAGCGCCATCTCGTCGCGTTTCCAATCGGCGGCGTCCTGCTCCTGCGCGCCCGGTCGGCCGTCGCCGGCGACCTCCCGGACCGTGACGAGGAGCCCTGTCCCGCCCTCCATGGGAACCGGCGCGATGCTTCCCTCCCACCACGTCTCGCGCCCCTGGACGCGCAGCGCATGGCGCGGCACCTCGACGCGGTGCCCGGCGCGAGCGCGCGCGTGCATGGCGAGCGCCATGTCGCGCGTGTCAGGGAAGAGCCCGACGATGTCGGCCCCGAGCACGTCGTCGAGGCGGAAGCCCGTCGAGCGCAGCCACTCCCCGTTCACCCGCAGGATGCTCCCGTCCGGCGCGACGAGGCACCTGCCCACCCCGGGCTCCTCGAAGAGGAGATCGGTCAGCACGGGCGCGGCGAGCTCCTGCGGAAGGGTCATGCGGTACCATCGGGCATTCGAGGGCCGGCGACCTTACTCTGCGTATAACCGAAAGTCGCCAGGCGAGCTACCGACCGCCATGACTCGGCCGGCTGCCGCCGCCCGAGTCGTGCTCGCGAGCCCGCGCTGGATGTCCAGGCGCCCGCCCCCGCGCTTCCTTGCGTGCGTTGCGCACGGCTCGAGTGACGACGTTGCGCGCGCTCAGGCGGGATCGTGACGATCTCGGCACGGCGGATTCACTCGTGGGGCCGTTCGCGCGAACGTGGCGGTGCGTCACGCCCGCCCTCGCTCCTCCTATCGGGTCCGCGCGTAGCCGGGGCGGCAGGCGAAGCGAGCACCAGCTTCGGGACTCCGGTTGCGCACAGGGTGAACCTCGGTCGGCGTCGGCTCGATCGGAGCGAGCTCCCCGCGGACGCCGGCGCGTGGTGCGTGGGCCCTCCGCCGTGGGGAGAGTGAAATGGGAAAGAAGCTCGTGAAGCTGTTCGAGTTCATCGAGGACGAGAAAGGCAATCATGGGGAAGGTGGAGGCGGCCAAGCTAA
>DATDDC010000600.1:0-1938 GCA_036523995.1 Anaeromyxobacter sp. | reverse complement strand
GCGTGCCCGCGCCCCTCGTCGCGGCACGGCGTCGCGAGATGCTGGCGGAGAGGCCGGGCCGCGAGGCCGAGGCGCAGCGGCTGCTCGCGCGCGCCGAGGTGGCTCGCAAGCTCGGCAACGCGGCCGCAGCGGCGCAGGCGTACGAGGCGGCGCTCGCCGCGGATCCCCTGAACCTCGCGCTGCACGAGGCCTACGCGGCCTTCCGGCGGAAGACCCGCCCCTCCTGAATTCCGCCGCGGCGCGCGCCGTCCAGAGATCGCTGCCCGTCCGGATGCGCGTCCGTGCCCGTGTGCGCTCCTTTGCCCCGGGCGGGAGCCGGTCCCGGCCCGGCACGGGGTCGGGCACGGAAACCCCCGGACAGGAGAGCGTGCAGCTAGAATCCCGCCCCGATGATCGCGCCCATCCACGCCGCCCTCCTGGCGCTGTCGCTCGCGCAGCCGCAGCCGCAGCCGCCGGCGCGGCCGCCCTTCCCGCCGGAGATCGTCCGCGAGCGGGGGTCTCCCGCGAGGGCCGAGGCGCCGCCCGCCTCGACCGGCGCCGCCGTGGCCGGCCCGGCGCGGCGCTACCAGATCGAGCGCATCCGCTTCGTCGGCCTCGACCGGGTGCGGGAGTTCGAGGCGAGGCGGCACCTCCTCCTCGGCGAGGGCGAGCTCCTCGACGAGGAGCGCGTGCTCTTCTCGAGGCTGAAGCTCCTCCAGCTCGGCTGGTTCTCGCGCGTGGAGACGCGCGTCGAGCGCGGCTCCGAGCGCGGGCTCGTGGTGCTCGTCATCGAGGTGGTGGAGCGGAACACGCTCCTCGTGACCGACCTCATCCTCGGCTCGACGCCGCCGCAGCCGGTGTACGGCGGGTTCGGCCTCTCGCAGCAGAACTTCCTCGGCCGCGGCTTCGGCCTCTCCGGCGCCTTCGTCTACGGCGGCTCCCCCACCGGCCGGCCCGCCGATCCCGATCGCTTCGCGGTGCGGGCGAGCTTCTTCGCGCCCGACGTCGCGGCCCCCGGCATGCGGCGAGGCCTCGTCCTGGGCGCGACCTTCCACTTCGCCCGCGGCGAGGAGTTCGCCTGCGCGGATCCAAAGTGCGAGGCCTTCCGCTCGGACTACGGCGCGGCGCCGGTGCTGCGCTATCAGCGGGCGGCGGGCGAGGCCACCGTGGGGATGCGGCCCGGCGCCTTCGAGCGGATCCACGGCACGTTCCGCCTCGAGCGCGTGCGCGCCGTGGCGCCGGCCGGCCCGGCCACGGCGCCGGAGGCGGGCTCGGCCGCCCCCACGCTCTTCGACGGGTGGTCCACCGTGGCCGCCCTCACCGGCACCTACGAGATGGACACCCGCGACGACTTCTTCCTCCCGCGGGACGGGATGCGGGCGCTCGCGCAGGTCACCTTCGGCTCGCGCGTCCTCGGCGGCGACTACGAGTACAGCCGATATCTACTGTCCCTCGACACCTCCTTCTCCCTCTTCCGGCTCCCGCTCCGCTTCCAGGGCGCGGTCGGCGCCGCCCAGGGGAACGCGCCCTTCTTCGAGCGGTTCTACGCCGCGGACTTCTCCTACTTCGCCGTCGGCCCCGCCGTCGGGCGCGCCCTCGAGCTGAACTTCTCGACCGACGCCCGCTACGACGCCTTCGTGTCGATGGCCGGCCTCGAGTACGCCATCCCCCTCTGGTCGGGCGATCGCTTCTTCCGGCGCGGCTACCTCGCCATCGGGCTGCGCGGGGTGTACTCGACGGCGGTCCTGGGCGGCGCGCGCACGCGCCAGTCGTCGACCCCCATCTCCGCGGACGTCGCGCTCCGCTTCGACACGCCCGTGGGCGTCTTCAACGCGTCTCTCGGGTACGCGGTGGACAACGCCCTGTGATGCCGCCCGCGCGCACACCGCCCGGAGCCATCCGGCTCGCCGCCGCGGCAGCCCTCGCGGCGCTGGCGGCCGCGCTCGCCACGCCTGCGGC
>DATDDC010000599.1:0-4657 GCA_036523995.1 Anaeromyxobacter sp. | reverse complement strand
CCCGGGCGGCGAGCTCGTCCCCGAGGACCTTGCGCGCCACCGCGAGCGCGAGGGAGACGAGCTCGCGGCCGGCCTCGGCCAGCAGGCGATCCCGCTCGGCCCCGGCGAGCGCCAGCGCGGCCGCCGCGGAGGCGAGCCCCTCTCGCCGCCCCTCCTCGACGGCCTCCCGGCGGACGGCCTCGCGGAACGCCTCGGCCTCGGCGCGGACGCGCCGGGCTTCGTCCTCCGCGGCGGCGATCATCTCGCGGACCTTGCGGTCCGCGCCGTGGACTGCGGCAGGGATGCGGCGCTCCGGCAGCGGCGCGGCGGCCTTGAGGATCCTGAGCTTCGCGGTCACGCCCGGGCGGTCGTGCACCGCGCGTGCCGCAATTTCTGGCGTGCGAGCACGCTGCCCCGGAGCGAGTATCGGGGTCCGGAGGTCCCGAGCGCGGACGCGAATGCGCGCGGCGAGGGCCGCGGAACAAGCAACGGGCCCGCGGCCTCGAGGACCGCGGACCCGTCTGACCCCGCCGTGAAGCTATGCCGCGTCGCGCTCGACGGGCTGCAGGTACCGATACAGGAACTGCTTCGTCTTGAGCTCGACCTGGCGCACGCGCTCGCGGGAGACGCCCCAGCGCTTGCCGATCTCCTCGAGCGTGCGCGGCTGATCCTGCTCGAGCCGGTTGTGCACGATGTCCCAGCCCAGCTCGCCGATGCGCTTGCGAACCTTGCCGAGCGCGTCGCGGACGTCGCGGTCGCCCTCGGTCGTGAGGTACGTGTCCTCGGGGCCCGGCCCGTCGTCCTCGATGCGGTCGAGGTGCGTCGCGTCGCCCTCCTCGTCGATGGCGCTGTCGAGCGAGAGGTCGGGCTGGGCGACCGTGCCGCTCTGCGGCCGCACGGTCGAGCGGGCTTCCTTGAGGTACTTGCCGACGTACGCGCGGATCCACCAGACCGCGTACGTGGAGAAGCGCGTCCCGGCGTGCGGATCGAACTTCTCCACCGCGCGCATCAGGCCGACGTTTCCCTCCTGGATGAGATCGTCGAGGCGCACGGTCCCGCGCCGCTGCTTGCGGGCGATGGCGACGACGAACGCCAGGTTGTGGCGGACGAGCTTCTGCTTCGCCCTCACGTCGCCCTTGCGGGCGCGCAGCGCGAAGGCGTGCTCCTCCTCCCGGCTCAGGGGCGGATAGTCCCGAACCGCCTTGAGGTAGGGGGCGAGCTCTTCGAACTCCTTGCTGCTCCTCTGGGTGGTCGCCGTCCTCATGAACCGTCGCCTCTCTGCCTGTCCTGCGTCAAAGTCGGATGCGTCAGGATGTCTCGTCAGGTTACGTAACGTCAGCTTAGAATTATGGACCTATGGAGTCAAGCTTTGGGGTAACCGCTCAGGCGAGGGGGTTTCCTCCGCGAGCCGCCTCGTCCCCACACCCCGCAAAGCCGTTGAATGACTCCCAATATGAACATGATGCGCGAAGCGGCATTCCGGTGACGCGCGCGCGCCCGCCCGCCCGTTCCTCAAGCCACCGGACTTGCTGCGGATCAATCACGCGAAGGGCTCCAAAAGGGACTCGCGCCGGGGGTCCTGTACCGTGTCTAAGTGGCTGCTTACTGACCCGCCCAATTTCGTGCGCCAGATCAAAAAGAGAAGGGCCCGGCCCCAAGAGGGACCAGGCCCTTCGCCATTCCTGATGGGCTCTCTCGCTACTCCTCGGCCGCGACGGCGAGCGCTTCCTCCGCCTGCTCGACCGCGTCGACCGGCGTCTCGACCTCGATGTCGAGGTGCTTGTACTGCGGCAGGCCCGTTCCGGCCGGGATGAGCCGGCCCATGATGACGTTCTCCTTCAGGCCGCGCAGGTGATCGACCTTGCCGCTGATGGCGGCCTCGGTGAGCACCTTCGTCGTCTCCTGGAACGACGACGCGGAGATGAAGGACTCCGTGGAGAGCGAGGCCTTGGTGATGCCGAGCAAGAGCGGCTCGCCCTGCGCCGGGCGGCCCTGCGCCGCCTCCACGCGCTGGTTCTCCTCCTCGAAGACGAACTTCTCCACCTGCTCGTCGGAGAGGAAGTTCGTGTCGCCCACCTCGACGATGCGGACGCGGCGGAGCATCTGCCGGACGATCGTCTCGATGTGCTTGTCGTTGATCTTGACGCCCTGGAGCCGGTAGACCTCCTGCACCTCGTCCACGAGCCAGCGCGCCAGCTCCTTCTCGCCGAGCACGCGCAGGATGTCGTGCGGGTTGGCCGCGCCGTCCATGAGCGCCTCGCCGGCCCGCACGCGGTCCCCCGTGTGCACGGAGATGTGCTTGCCCTTGCCGATGAGGTACTCCTTCGCGAGATCGGGCCGGAGCTTGCCGTCCACCTCGGGCGTGATGACGACCTTGCGCTTGCCCTTCGTGTCCTTGCCGAAGGAGACGACGCCGTCGATCTCGGAGATGACGGCGTGCTCCTTGGGCTTGCGGGCCTCGAACAGCTCCGCGACGCGCGGGAGACCGCCGGTGATGTCCTTCGTCTTGGTAGTCTCGCGCGGCATCTTGGCGAGGACGTCGCCGGCGTCGAGCTCGTCGCCGTCGTTCACGACGAGGTTCGCGCCCTCGGGGAGCATGTAGCGAGCGTCCGCCTCGGAGTTGGCGAGCTTGCGGGTCTTGCCCTCGTCGTCCTTGATGGAGATGCGGGGCCGCGCGTCCGGATCCTTGGAGGCGATGACGACCTTGCGGGCGAGGCCGGTGATCTCGTCCACCTGCTCGCTGATGGTGACGCCGTCGATGAGGTCGCCGTACTTCACGCGCCCGGCCACCTCCGTGATGATGGGCATCGAGTACGGGTCCCACTCGGCGAGGAGCGCGTTGGGCTCGACCTTCCCGCCGTCGCGCACGAGCAGCTTCGCGCCGTAGACGACGCCGTAGCGCTCGCGCTCGCGCCCCTGCTCGTCGGTGATGACGATCTCGCCGTTCCGGTTCATCACGATGAGCGTGCCGTCCTTCTTCTTCGCGACGGCCACCTGGTGGAACTTCACGAGACCGGGGGTGCGGTTCTCGAGGGAGGACTGCTCCGCGCGCCGTGAGGCGGCGCCGCCGATGTGGAACGTGCGCATGGTGAGCTGCGTGCCGGGCTCGCCGATGGACTGGGCCGCGATGACGCCGACCGCCTCGCCGATGTTGACCTTGCGCCCGCGGGCCAGGTCTCGCCCGTAGCACTCGACGCAGATGCCGCGCCGCGCCTGGCAGGTGAGCACCGAGCGGATCTTCACCTTGTCGATGCCGGAGTTCTCGATGAGCTTGACCTTGGTCTCGTCGATCTCCTCGTTGGCCTTCACGAGCACGTTGCCCGAGAACGGGTCGTGGATGTCGTCGAGGGCCACGCGGCCGAGGATGCGCTCGCCCATGGGCTCGATGATCTCGCCGCCCTCGACGAGGGCGCCGAGGGTGATGCCGTCCATGGCGCCGCAGTCGTACTCCGTGATGATGGCGTCCTGCGCCACGTCCACGAGGCGGCGGGTGAGGTAGCCCGAGTTGGCCGTCTTGAGGGCCGTGTCGGCGAGGCCCTTCCGCGCGCCGTGCGTGGAGATGAAGTACTGGAGGACGTTCAGGCCCTCGCGGAAGTTGGCGGTGATGGGCGTCTCGATGATCTCGCCCGACGGCTTGGCCATGAGGCCGCGCATGCCGGCGAGCTGGCGGATCTGCTGCGCCGAGCCGCGGGCGCCCGAGTCGGCCATGATGTAGATGGGGTTGAAGGAGGGCTGCTTGCGCTCCTCGCGCTTGCCCTCGCGGTTCGTCCCGAACACGGTCTCCTGGCCGATCTCGCCCATCATCTCCTTGGCCACCTCCTCGGTGACCTGGGCCCAGATGTCGATGACCTTGTTGTAGCGCTCGCCGATGGTGATGAGACCCTCGGTGTACTGGGTCTGGATGTCGTCCACCTCGCGCATGGCCCGGTCGAGCAGCTCCTGCTTGGTGCGCGGGATCACCATGTTCTCGAGGGCGATGGAGATGCCGGCCCGCGTGGCGTTGCCGTACCCCATGGAGCGGACGCGGTCGGCGAGGAGCACGGTCTCCTTCTCGCCGCAGAGCCGGTAGGTGAGGTCGATGAGGTTCTGGAGCTGCTTCTTGTCCATCACCTTGTTGACGGAGTCGAAGGACAGCCGCTTCGGCACGATGTCGTAGAGGAGCACGCGGCCGACGGTGGTCTCGACGCGCTTGCCCTCCATGCGCACCCAGATCTTGGCCTGCAGGTCCACCTCGCCCTGGTCGTGGGCGGCGCGGACCTCCTCCGGGCTCGCGAAGACCTTCCCCTCCCCGCGGGCGAAGGCGCGCTCGCGGGTCATGTAGTAGATGCCGAGCACGATGTCCTGCGACGGCACGATGATGGGCTTGCCGTGCGCGGGCGAGAGGATGTTGTTCGTGCTCATCATGAGCACGCGGGCCTCCATCTGCGCCTCGATGGAGAGCGGCACGTGCACCGCCATCTGGTCGCCGTCGAAGTCGGCGTTGAAGGCGGTGCAGACGAGCGGGTGGAGCTGGATGGCCTTGCCCTCGATGAGGACCGGCTCGAAGGCCTGGATGCCGAGGCGGTGCAGCGTGGGGGCGCGGTTGAGGAGCACCGGGTGCTCGCGGATCACCTCGTCGAGGATGTCCCAGACCTCGGGGCGCTCCTTCTCCACCATCTTCTTCGCGCTCTTGATGGTG
>DATDDC010000598.1:0-4914 GCA_036523995.1 Anaeromyxobacter sp. | reverse complement strand
CGCCTTCGGCGCCCTCGACTGGGCCCTGGCGCGCAGCCGCCACCGCAGGTCGCTCCGCATGACCCGCGACGAGGTCCGGCGCGAGCACAGGGAGGACGAGGGCGATCCCGAGCACCGCGCCGAGCGCCGCCGGCGCCACCGCGCGCTCCTCGAGGCGGGGCCGGTCTCGCGCGCGACGGTGGTGATCGTGAACCCGGCGCACCTGGCGGTCGCGCTCCGCCACGACCGGAACGGCGAGGACGCGCCGCGGGTCCTGGCCAAGGGCGCGGGCCTCGCCGCCCTGCGCATCCGCTCGTCGGCGAGGCGGGCCGCGGTCCCCATCGTCCGGGACGTGTCCCTCGCCCGCGCGCTCTACCGCCTCGCCGAGGTCGGCGACGAGATCCCCGAGGAGCTGTACGAGGCCGCCGCCGCGGTCCTCGCCCACCTGTACGCCACGAATGCGACGAGGGAGACGCCATGAAGATCGAGAACGTCCTCGCCTTCCGCCGCGGCGACGCCGCCCTCGCCCTGCTCGGCCGCGTCCGCGGCGCGGGCGACGCCCTGTTCGCGCTGGCCGTGCTCTCCATCGTCCTCCTCCTCGTCGCTCCGCTCCCGCCGGCGCTCCTCGACGTGCTCCTCGCCGCGAACCTGGCCGCGGCCGCGGCGATCCTGGTCACCACGCTCTTCGCGCGGAGCGCCCTCGGGTTCGCGAGCTTCCCCACGCTGCTCCTGCTCACGACGCTCTTCCGCCTCGCGCTCAACGTCTCCTCCACGCGCCTCGTGCTCTCCCGCGGCGATGCCGGCCGGGTCATCGAGGCGTTCGGGAGGATCGTCGTCCAGGGGAACGCCGTCATCGGCGCGGTGGTCTTCGCCATCCTGACCCTGGTCCAGCTCCTCGTCGTGGCGAAGGGCGCCGAGCGGGTGGCCGAGGTCGCCGCCCGCTTCACCCTGGACGCGCTCCCGGGGAAGCAGATGGCCATCGACGCCGAGCTCCGCGCCGGCGCCATCGACGAGGCCGGCGCGCGCCGGCGCCGCCGCGCCCTCGAGCGCGAGAGCCAGCTCTACGGCGCCATGGACGGGGCGCTCAAGTTCGTGAAGGGCGACGCCATCGCGGGGATCGCCATCGTGCTCGTGAACGTCACCGGCGGCCTCGTGGCGGGCGCGCTCCGCGGCATGGACCTCGCCGCGGCCGGGCGGAGGTATGCGCTCCTCGCCATCGGCGACGGCCTCGTCTCCCAGATCCCGGCGCTCCTCGTGGCGGTCTCGGCGGGCATCGCCGTGACGCGGGTGGCGGCCGAGGACGAGGAGGGATCGCTCCGCTCCGAGATCGTGCGCCAGGTCCTCGCCGAGCCGGGCGCGCTCTCCGCGGTCGCCGCGCTCTGCGGCGCCCTCGCCCTCGCCCCGGGGCTCCCCGCGCCTCCCTTCCTCGCCCTCGCGGCCGCAGCCGCGTTCGGCGCATTCCGCGTCGCGCGCGCCCGGCGATCCGGCGGGGACCTCGAGGCGCCGGCGCCCACCGCTCTCGCCGAGGATCCGAGGGCGCCCTTCGCGCCCGCCCCTCCGATCGTCCTCGAGCTGGCCGAGGATCTCCTGGCGCTCGCGCGCGAGGGCGGCGGCCGCTTCGAGCGCGAGGGGCTCGCCGCGGTGCGCGAGCAGCTCTGGTCCGATCTCGGCGTGCGAATCCCGCCCATCGCCCTTCGCGCCGGAGCGCTCGCGCCGGGCGGGTGGACCCTCCTCGTGGACGAGGTGCCCGCCGCCGGCGGCCTCGCGCCCGCGTCCGAGGCGATCGTCCTCGCTCCGCCCGACGAGCTCGCCCTCGTCGGCATCGACGCTGCGTCCGAGCGCGATCCGCTCTCCGGGCGCGTCGTCTCGATGGTGCACGCCCGCGACGCCGAGCGCGCCGCGCGGCTCGGCCCGGTGAGAGGCCCGCTCGACCGCGTCCTCGCCGAGATCGCCTGGGCGCTGGCGCGGAGCTCGCACCAGCTCGTCGGCGTCCAGGAGGCGCAGTCGCTCCTCGACGCGCTCGAGCCCTCCGCGCCGGCCCTCGTCCGCGAGGTGACGCGCCAGCTCCCGCCGGCGGCCCTCGCCGAGGTGCTGCGGCGGCTCGTCGAGGAGGGAGTCTCGATCCGGCCCCTGCGCACCATCCTCGAGGCCCTGCTCGAGGCCGCGAGCTCCGAGCGCCGTCCCGCCCAGCTCGCGGAGGTGGCCCGGCGGGCGCTCCGGCGCCACATCGGCCACCGCTGCGCCGGGGGAGGACCGCTCCCGGCCCTCCTCGTCGATCCGCACGCCGAGGAGGCGCTCCGGGGGGCGCTCTCCGGCGACGCCCTCGCCCTCGATCCCGAGGTCGCGGCGGCGCTCCTCCGCGCGCTCGGGGAGCAGCTCCGCGCCCTCGACGAGCCCCCCGTCGTGCTCGCGAGCCCGGACGTTCGCCGGGCGCTCCGCGCCCTCCTCGCGCCGCGCTTCCCGCGCGTCGCCGTCCTCGCCTACGAGGAGCTGCCTCCGGAGCTTCCCGTCCGGCCGGTCGGAAAGCTCGCTCTCGCCGCGTGAGACGACCCGCTCGGAGGGTGAAAATGCAAACGGGGCCGGCCCGACCTGGGCCCGGCCCCGCCGCGCTCGAACGAAACCGGTAGGTTACGCGCCGGCGGCCACGGGCGGCGTGCCCTGGCCCTCGCCGGACGGAGAGCCTTCCTCCGGATGATTCACCCGGTCGCGCAGCTCCTTGCCCGTGCGGAAGAGGATCCCGCGCTTGGGCTTCACCGGAATCACCTCTCCGGTCTTGGGGTTGCGCCCCTGGTACCCCTCGTAGTGCTTCACGTGGAAGGCGCCGAGGCCGCGGATCTCGATGTTCTCTCCGCGGCATAGCGCATCCTTCATCGAGTCGAAGATCGTCTCGATGGTCGCCTCTGCCTGCTTCTGCGTGACGCCGCGCTTCACGACGAGGATGTTGATGAGATCCGACTTCAGCATCGGGGCTCCGGAGGCTTGGGCGGCCAGCCCGTGGAAAAGCCGATGGGTACCTACCGGATTGAGCCTAGCTGAACCCTCTGAAATCAGCAAGGGTTCCACAGGCATGCGCAGTTCGCCGCGGGGGATCCCCCGCCTCAGGCGCTCGGAGCGTGGCGGGCGGGGGCCTGCTCGCCCGCATCGGGCGCAGCCGGAACGGTCTTTTCGAGCGGACGCTCGGAATCGCACAGATCCCGATACGTGACCTGGGCAAGTCGCCGCAGACCCTCCTCCTCGACGCCGGCCACGGCGCGCGCCACGAGGCTCGATCCCGCGGCCGCGGAGGGCAGCGATCCCTCCACGGCCTTCCGCACGTGCTCGAGCGTGATCTTCTCGAGGGGGCGGGAGGGGACGAGGCCTCCGTCCCCTACCCCAACGATGAGGCTCGCCTGCTTCAAGGCGGCCACGGCCTGGCTCGCGTCCTCCCCCTCGACCCCGAGCGCGGCGGTGAGGTCGCCCGCGTCGGGCGGCCTCGCGCCCCGGTCGTACGCCCGCGCCACCGCGAGCATCACCTCGCCGGCCAGGATCTCCCGCCCGGCCCTCGAGGCGGGGTGCGCGCCGCGCCGGAGCGGCGCGTACTGCACCACGAACGCGAGCCGCGCGCCGAAGAGCAGGATCGACCAGGAGACGAAGAGCCAGAGGAGGAAGATGGGCACCGCCGCCACCGACCCGTAGATGGCGTGGTAGCGGAAGAACTTCGCCACGGCGAAGGTGTAGCCCCACTTCGCGAGCTCCCAGGCGATTCCCGCGGCGAGCCCGCCCGCGGCCGCCGCCCCGAGCCGCACCTTCGTGTCCGGCACGATGAGGTAGAGGACCGCGAAGAAGGCGCAGGTGAGGAGCCCGCTCGCGAGGGCGGCGAGGACGCGGTAGCCGGTCCCGGCGAGGAAGGCGCGCGTCGAGTGGCTCAGCATCACCGACGCCGCGAGGAGGAGCGGGCCGAGCGTGAGGCCGACCCAGTAGATGATGGCCTGGGCGCGCAGCCTGCGGCGGCGGCGGATCCCCCAGATGTCGTTCACCGCCCGGTCGACGTTCGAGAAGAGGCTCACCGCGGACCAGACGAGGAGCGCGCCGCCCACCACCCCGGCGCTCGTGAGGTGGGCGTTGTGCACGAAGCGCTGGAGGTACGGCTCGATGGTGGCGCGCGCGCCGACCGCCAGGTTCTCGAAGAGGAACTCGTTCACGCGGGTGGCGATCCGCTCCATGCCGGTGAACGCCTGCACGACCGAGAACGCCACGACGAGGGCCGGCACGAGCGCGAAGAGCGAGATGTACGTGAGCGCCATGGCGCGGAGCCGGACGCTCTCGCCCTCGAGGGCGCGGAGGGCGGCCTCGACGGCGGAGGTGGCGGTGCGGAGACCCCGCGCGAGGCCGCTCGCGACCCCCGCCGGTCCCCGCTTCGCCACCTCTCAGCCCTCGTCCTTCGCCACGGTGGCCGGGGACGGCGGGGCGGTGGGCTCCTCCTGCCGGCGCTGCTGCCCGCGCTGATCCCGATCGCGGTCCCGGTCGCGGCCGCGGCCCCCGCCGCGATCGCGGTCGCGGTCGCGGTCTCGCTCACGCTCCTTCGGCTGATCCCCGCGCTCCTGGCGGCCGTAGATGTCGAACTGCTCGGAGTGGTAGTTCTGCTGCGGCTTCACCTGGATGGTCTTGTTGAACCGGTCCATGAGGTAGCGCAGCTCCTCGCGCTCCGCGCCCTGGAGGACGCGCGCCACCTCCGGATGGCAGTTCACCACCAGCACGGGCTCGGGGAAGTGCGTCGCCTCGCGGCGGATCTCGCGGAAGATCTCGTAGGCGACCGTGATCTTCGACTTCGTGTGCCCCTTGCCGTCGCAGTAGGGGCAGGGCTCGTTCATCATGCGCGTCACCGACTCGCGCACGCGCTTGCGCGTCATCTCCACGAGGCCGAGCTCCGAGATCTTGAGGACGTTGGTCTTGGCC
>DATDDC010000597.1:0-9624 GCA_036523995.1 Anaeromyxobacter sp. | reverse complement strand
CGGCGGCTGCGGCGCGGCCGCGGGAGGAGCGGCGCGGGGGCCGGGCACGACCGGCCGGACCGGGGGCGCCTTCTCCTCCTCCGTCGCGTCGCCTTCCTCCACGAGGCGCGGCGCCGCGACCTGCGCCCGCGCGGCGGCCGGGACGGACGCCGCGATGAGCAGCACGAGGAGGAGAAGGGATCTCTTTCCGCCCGTCGCCACGCGAGAACGTGATGCTAGCACGGGCCCGATTCGGCTAATAAGGGCGGATGTCACGCGCGCAGACGGCGATCGAGCGCCTCCTCGGGATCATGGAGAGGCTCCGCGGCCCGGGCGGCTGCCCGTGGGATCGCGAGCAGACGCTCCGGACGCTCCGGCCCTACGTCCTCGAGGAGACCTACGAGGTGCTCGAGGCGATCGATGCCGGCGACCCGAGGGAGCACTGCGAGGAGCTGGGCGATCTCCTCCTCCAGATCGTCTTCCAGGCGCAGCTCACCAAGGAGGAGGGGAAGTTCGACTTCGCCGACGTCGCGGAGGCGATCTCGAACAAGCTCGTCTCGCGGCACCCGCACGTGTTCGGGACGAGCGAGGTCAAGGACGCCGACGGCGTCCTCCGCCAATGGGCCGCCCTGAAGCGCGAGGAGAAGAAGGCGAAGGGCGGGGGCGCGAGCGTGCTCGAAGGCGTTCCCCGCGAGATGCCGGCGCTGGCGCGCGCCGACCGGCTCACCGAGAAGGCGAGCCGGATCGGCTTCGACTGGCCCGACGCCGCGGGCGCGAGAGAGAAGCTCGAGGAGGAGCTGGGCGAGCTCGATCGCGCCATGGCGTCCGGCGACCCGGAGGCCATCGAGAGCGAGATGGGGGACCTCCTCTTCGCCGCTGCGAACCTGTCGCGGAAGCTCGGCGTGGCGCCGGAGGAGGCGCTGCGAGGGACCCTGGCCCGGTTCGTCTCCCGCTTCCACCACGTCGAGCGGGAGCTGGCGCGCCGCGGCGTGCCCCATGGCGGGGCCTCGCTGGCCGAGATGGACGCGCTGTGGGACGAAGCGAAATCTCTGGAGCGTCAAGCGAAAACCGAGAAGCTCCCACGTTCTGCGGAGTCTCCACACGGCTTGGGGAAAGACCGTGGATAAGTCGGTGGTCACCCCCTTTCGGCACCCGGATTTCGCAGCAACGACACGTATCGCTGCGATCCGCCGCACATGTTTTCTCTCGGAAGATCGGGGCGTTGGACACGAGAATCCCCGGGAAGATCCACACATCTGCGACACGTCCCCGTTCAAGGCGGAGGGACCTGCCGCGAAGGTGGACAACTCAGGTCGCAACCCGCTTTTCCGGGCCGCCAGCGGCGAGGTCGCTTCGCGCGGACGCCTTGATTCTCAAGCGCCGGGCGAGCACGCTGCTCGCGGACCCGCGCCGCTCTAGGGCCCGCGCCGCACGTGCCGCGCAGGGCCGCGCCGCTCAAGGCGGCGGGCCGCACGCCCGTGAGCCTGCTCGCAGGGCGGGCAGGCCACTCCGGGGCATGAGCCCCTTGACGGTCCGGGCGGCGGGCGGTAATTAGCGCGCCCTCCCACTCGATGGAGCGAGGTCAGCTTGGCGAACACCGTATCGGCCGAGAAGCGCAACCGGCAGGCCCACAAGCGGCGCGCGCGGAACGTACAGGTCCGCACCGGCGTGAAGACCGCCGTGAAGAAGGTCCGCGAGGCGCTCGAGAAGGGCGACGCGGCCGGCGCCAAGGCGGCGCTCGCAGCCGCCGAGCGCGCCCTCGGCAAGGCGAGCTCGAAGGGCGTCCTGCACCGGAACTCGGCCTCGCGGCGGATCTCGCGGCTCGCGAAGGCCGTCGCGCACGTCGGGACTTCTTAGCGGGAAGCTTCACCGCTCGAAGGCGCGCAGCACGTCGATCCTTCTGGGGGGCGCAAGCGCCCCCCAGTCCCCCGCTCGCTCCGGGGCAGCCTCATCCGGCTGCCCCTGCGCTCGCCCGCTTCACCGCTCGAACGCGCGCAGCACCTCTCTCGCGGCCTCGTCCGCGAGCTGGCGCAGCGCCAGCGCGCGACGTCCCTCCGTCTCGAGCGGATCGGCGCCGGCGAGGAAGGCGGCCTCGCGGCGCACGACGTGCTCTCCGAGCTTCGCGCCGCCCTGCACGAGCCGGGCGCGCACCTCCACCGCGATGCGCCAGGTGGCGATCTCCGTGGCGGGCGCCCCCGCGGCGGTCGTCACCGCGCGCTGGGACGTCGGCACCGGCTCGGTGGCGCGCACCTCGCCCTCGATGGCCGCGGCCGCCCCCTCCCCCGCCTCGGCGCCGCGGCGCGCGAGCTCGGACCGGAGCGACGAGGTGACGGCGACGCCCAGGCCCGGCTCCGTGGAGAGGTTCTCGAAGGCGCGCACGTGGACGCGCTCCGCCCCGCCCTTCGCGACCCATCGCTGGGTGAAGCCGTAGCCGCAGGCGCAGAGCGCGAGCGCGGACAGGGCCGCGAGGAAGGGCCTCGTCGCTCCGCGCCGCCCCACCGCCCTACCCGATCACGAAGTTCATGAGCCGCCTGGGGACGAAGACCACCTTGCGGACCGCCTTCCCGGCGAGGTGCGTCTTCACCTTCTCGTCCGCCTCGGCCAGCGCCCGGACCTCGGCCTCGCCCGCCGACACGGCGGCCACCACCTCGCCGCGGAGCTTGCCGTTCACCTGCACGGCGATGGTGACCGTGTCCGCGGCAACGAGGGCCGGATCGAACGCGGGCCAGGGCTCCTCCGCGAGCAGCCTCTCGCGCGCCGCGGGGCCCATCACCTCGTGCCACAGCTCCTCGGCCGCGTGCGGCGCGAACGGGGAGAGGAGCGCCGCCAGGGCGACGAGCGCCTCGCGCACCGCGGCGCGCTCGGCGTCGGACCTGGGCTCGAGCGCGTAGAGCGCGTTCACGAGCTCCATGAGCGCCGCGATCCCGGTGTTGAACTTCATCTCCCCCTGGAAGGCCTCGGTGCACTTCTTGATGGTCCGGTGCGTGCGGCGGCGCAGCTCGAGAAAGTCCTCATTCCTACCGGGGGGGACCGCACCCCCCGGACCCCCCGCTCGCTCGAGATTCGTACCCGCGGCGAAGCCGCGCTCGTTGTCGGGGGCCCCCTGGGGGGCTGGGGCAGCCTCATCCGGCTGCCCGTGCGCTCGCCGAGCCGACAGATCGCGCGCGTTGAAGCAATCCTGCCGCGCGTGGAACAGCCGCCAGACGCGGCCCAGGAAGCGGAAGAGCCCGTCCACCTGCTCGTCCGACCAGTCGATGTCCTTCTCGGGCGGCGCCGCGAAGAGGATGAAGAGCCGGAGCGTGTCCGCGCCGTAGCGGTCCATCATGGGGCCGGGGGTGACGACGTTGCCCCAGCGCTTCGACATCTTGCGGCCGTCGGGCCCGTTCACGATGCCCTGCGTGACGAGCCGCCGGCACGGCTCGTCCTCGTGGACGAGGCCGAGCTGGTGCATGACGCGGTGCCAGAAGCGGAAGTAGAGGAGGTGCATCACCGCGTGCTCGGGGCCGCCCACGTACGTGTCGACGGGGAGCCAGCGGCGGGCGGCCTCCGGATCGAACGGGCGGCGGTCGTCCTTCGGCGACAGGTAGCGCGCGTAGTACCAGGACGAGTCCACGAACGTGTCCATCGTCTCGACCTCGCGCCGGGCGGGCTTGCCGCAGCGCGGGCAGGTCGTGTTCACGAACTCCGGGACCTTCGCGAGGGGCGGCTCGCCGGTGCCGGTGATGACGGCGCGCTCCGGCAGGACGACGGGCAGGTCCTTCTCCGGCACCGGGACCGCGCCGTGCTCCTCGCAGTAGATGATGGGGATGGGCGTCCCCCAGTAACGCTGGCGGGAGAAGCCCCAGTCGCGGAGGTGCCAGCGGATCTCGGCCTTGCCGAAGCCCTTCGCCTCGGCGTGCGCGCTCATCTTCCGCCGCGCCTCGGCCGAGGGGAGCCCGCTGAACGCCCCGGAGGCCTCGAGCACGCCGTCCTCGGTGAACGCCTGCGCGAGCGCGTCGCCGGAGGGTAGGCGCTCGCCCTTGGCCGGCTGGATGACGACGCGGATGGGCAGGCCGTACTTCTTCGCGAACTCGAAGTCGCGCTGGTCGTGGGCGGGGACGCTCATGACGGCGCCGGTGCCGTACTCGGCGAGGACGAAGTTCGCGATCCAGACCGGAACCTTCTCCCCCGTGTACGGGTTCACGGCGTGGGCGCCGGTGAAGACGCCCTCCTTGGGCGCGCCCTCGCCCGTCCGCTCCAGGACGTCGGCCTTCTTCATCCGCTCGACGAAGGCGCGGACCTCGGCCCGGCGCTCGGGGACGGCCACCTTCTCGACGAGCGGGTGCTCCGGGGCGAGCACGACGTAGGTGCAGCCGTGGATGGTGTCGACACGCGTGGTGAACACGCGGATGGGGCCCCGTCCCGGGACGTCGAAGTCGACCTCGGCGCCGTCGCTCCGCCCGATCCAGTTCCGCTGCATGGTGGTGACGCGCTCGGGCCAGTCGCGGAGCTGGTCGAGGCCGTCGAGCAGGTCCTGCGCGTAGGCGGTGATGCGAAAGGCCCACTCGGGGATGATCTTCTCGATGACGGGCGACTCGCAGCGCTCGCAGCGGTTGTCGTCGACGACCTGCTCGTTCGCGATGACGGTCTGGCAGCCCGTGCACCAGTTCGCCTTGCCCTGGCGGCGGTAGACGACGCCCTTCTCCAGCATCTTCAGGAAGAACCACTGGTTCCAGCGGTAGTACTCGGGATCGCACGTCGCGATCTCGCGCTCCCAGTCGAAGGAGAAGCCGAGCCGCTTCATCTCGGCGCGGAAGAGGACGATGTTCTCGCGGGTGCGCTCCCCGGGGTGGCGGCCGTCCTTGATGGCGGCGTTCTCGGCGGGAAGCCCGAGCGCGTCGAAGCCGATGGGGTGGAGCACGTCGTGGCCGCGCATGCGCAGGTGGCGGGCCAGCGCGTCGCCGATGGTGTAGACGCGCGCGTGCCCCATGTGCATGGCGCCGGAGGGATACGGGAACATCTCGAGCACGTAGCGCTTCTCGGCGCGCTCGCGCCGTCCGGCGCGAAAGGCGCCCGCTTGCTCCCAGCGGGACTGCCACCGCGGCTCGATCGACCTGGGCTCGTAACGCTCGTTCATCGCCATAGGAAGGAGGGGATACTAGCGGACTCCGAGCTATATTGCGCGCCGGCACGCGTTTCGAGCCCGCCAGGAGGCAGCGATGTTCCCGCCCGTCTACGTCGCCGACGTCGCCCGCCACGAGGGGAAGGAGGTCACGCTGCACGGCTGGCTGCACGGCCGGCGCTCCTCGGGGAAGCTCCACTTCCTCCAGCTCCGCGACGGCACGGGCGTCATCCAGTGCGTCGTGTTCAAGGGGAACGTCGCGCCCGAGATCTTCCAGGAGGCCGACCACCTCCCCCAGGAGACGAGCCTCACCGTGACGGGCCTCGTGAAGAAGGACGAGCGCTCGCCGCTCGGCTACGAGCTCGACGTGAAGAGCCTCGCGCCCGTCTCGAGGCCCGCGCGCGAGTTCCCCATCGGCCACAAGGAGCACGGCGTCGCGTTCCTCATGGAGCAGCGGCACCTCTGGCTCCGCTCCCGCCGCCAGCAGGCGATCCTGAGAGTGCGCCACACGGTGGAGAAGGCCATCCGCGACTTCTTCGACGACCGCGGCTTCACGCTCGTCGACGCGCCCATCCTCACGCCCTCCGCCTGCGAGGGCACCTCGACCCTGTTCGAGGTGCCCTACTTCGATCTCGGCAAGGCCTACCTCACCCAGTCCGGCCAGCTCTACATGGAGGCGGCGGCGATGGCGCTCGGGAAGGTCTACTGCTTCGGGCCGACCTTCCGCGCCGAGAAGTCGAAGACGCGCCGCCACCTCACCGAGTTCTGGATGGTGGAGCCGGAGGTCGCCTTCATGGACCTCGACGGCGACATGGCGCTCATGGAGGACCTCGTCTCGTACGTCGTCCAGACCGCCCTCGCGAAGCACCGCCAGGAGCTCGTCTCGGTGCTCGAGCGCGACGTCTCGAAGCTCGAGAACGTGAAGGCGCCCTTCCCGCGCATCACGTACACCGAGGCCGTCGACGTCATCCAGAAGGCCCGGCTTGCGCAGCGAGCGCCGGGGCAGCCGGATGAGGCTGCCCCGGCCCCCCAGGGGGCCCCCAAGAACGAACGCGGCTTCGCCGCGGGTACGGATCTCGAGCGAGCGGGGGGCCCAGCGGCGCGCAGCGCCGCGTCTCCGGATGACGGGGCGCGAGCCAACGCGAGTGTCCCCCCGTTCGAATGGGGCGAGGACATCGGAGGAGACGAGGAGACGGTGGTGGCGAGCCAGTTCGACCGGCCGGTGATGGTCCACCGCTACCCGGCGGAGATGAAGGCGTTCTACTTCAAGAAGGACCCGCAGGACGCGAAGGTCGCGCTCGGCTGCGACGTGCTCGCCCCCGAGGGCTACGGCGAGATCATCGGCGGCGGGCAGCGCGAGGACGACCTCGAGACCCTGGAGCGCGCCATCGAGAAGCACGGCCTGCCGAAGGAGGCCTTCGAGTGGTACCTCGACCTCCGGCGATACGGGAGCGTGCCCCACGCCGGGTTCGGCATGGGCGTGGAGCGGTGCGTGGCGTGGATCTGCGGGCTGCACCACGTGAGGGAGACGATCCCGTTCGCGCGGATGATGGAGAGGATCACGCCCTAGCGAGGGAGCCGCGCCCGCGCGCACCGTTCACGCGCTTCACGGCTGCACGGCTCCGACCCCACGTCCCACGTCCGCACGTGTCACGGATCACGAAGCGTCACCGTGGGTACGACCGGTTCCGCGTGAGCGGCCGAAGGCTCGGCGGTCTCCGACGCGGCGCGCTCTCGGCGTCGCGACCGCCCCGTGGAACGTGGCACGTGGGCACGTGGCACGTGTGGACGTGAAACGAAGCGACCCGGCCGCTCAGCCGATCCTCAGCAGCGACTTGACCGCGTCCACGACCTGCGTCGCCTGCACCGGCTTCACGAGGTACGCGCTCGCCCCCAGGTTCATCGCCCTCTTGCGGTCCGCCTCCGCCCCCTCCGTCGTGATGACGACGATGGGCGTTCTCAGATGCACCCCGCCGGTGCGGACGAGCGAGACGAGCTTCAGCCCGTCCATGAGCGGCATGTTGATGTCCGTGATGACGATGTCGAAGGCTGCGCTGCAGAGCTTCCGCCAGGCGTCGGCGCCGTCCGCCGCCTCGACCGTGTCCATCCCGCCCACCCGCTGGAGCGCGTAGCAGAGCTGCTTGCGCATCGCGGGGCTGTCGTCGACCACGAGTGCGTGGAGCTGCGCCATCGATCCCCTACTCCCCGGCTCCGAACCGCGCGATCCGCGCCGGCAGCTCGCCGAGCGGCAGGACCTCGTCCACCGCCCCGCTCTCCGCCGCCGCCAGCGGCATCCCGTATACCACGGCCGTGTCGGCCGACTCCGCCAGCACGAGGCCCCCGGCGCGGCGGATCGAAGCGGCCCCGGCGCGGCCGTCCTGACCCATGCCCGTGAGCACCACGCCGCAGGCGCGGCGCCCCACCGCCATCGCCACGGACTCGAAGAGCCGGTCGACCGAGGGGCAGTGGGGCGGACCCGCGGGCTCGGGCAGGAGCACCGCCGCGCGCAGGGTGCCCGCCCCGTCGCGCCTCACCTCCAGCACCCGTCCGCCCGGGGCGACGAGGACGCGCCCCGCCGCCACGACGTCCCCGTCCGTCGCCTCCTGCACGCTGAAGGGCGTCGTCCGCCCGAGCCGCTCGGCGAAGGCGGCCGTGAAGCGCTCCGGCATGTGCTGCGCCACCACGATGCCCGCCGGCAGCGTCCCCGGGAGCTCGGAGAGGAGCCGCTGGATGGCCTGCGGGCCGCCGGTGGACGCCCCGATGGCCACGACGCCCCCCGGCTCCGCGATCCGCGCCTCGTGCGCCCGCGGAGCGGCACCCTCGCCGGGCCCGACCAGGTTCTCCATCCGCAGGCAGCGCAGGAGCTGGCACTTCTCGACGAGGGCGCTGCGGAGGGTCTCGAGCGGCCCACCGCCGTACGGCTTCGCCACGAAGTCGAGGGCGCCGAGCTCGAGCGCCTTGAAGACGTCGCTGCGCCCCGACTGCGCCGACACCACCACCACCGGAGTGGGCCGCCGCGCCATGAGCAGGCGCAGGAACGTGAAGCCGTCCATCCTCGGCATCTCGAGGTCGAGGAAGACGAGGTCCGGCGTGAGGCGCAGGGCCTCGCCCAGGGCCTCCTCGCCGTTCGCCGCCGTGCCCACGACGGTGGCGCCGCAATCGGCGACCAGGATGCGCTCCATGGCGGCGCGGCTCGTGGCCGAGTCGTCCACGAGGAGGACGCGGACGTTCCGCGGCGGAGGGGTGGCGCGCGTCACGGCTCCGCCTCCGCCGCCAGGCGGAGCGGCTTCCGGTACACGAGGTCCGACTCCAGGTGGACGATCTCGAAGTCGGCGGTGACGTTGAGGAGCGACTCCGAGTGACCGAGGAGGAGCCAGGCGCCCTCGCGCATGGCCTGGTGGAACTTCCGCAGGACCCGGCGCCGCGCGGCGAGGTCGAAGTAGATCATCACGTTCCGGCAGAAGAGGACGTCGAGCATCGACGCCGCCGCCAGGGCGCCGGGGTCGAGCAGGTTCTCGCGCGTGAAGCGGACCATGCGCTGGATGGCCTCGTCGATCACCCATTTCCCGCCGCGCAGCCGGAACCACCGGCGCATGGGGGCGGCCTCGGGGTTGCGGAAGGCGTGCTCGCCGTAGGATCCGGCGCGCGCCGCCGCGAGGCAGCGGCGCGAGATGTCCGCGCCGACGATCTCCACGTCCCATCCCTCGAACAGGCGCGAGTCCCGAACCATCACCGCGAGCGTGTAGGCCTCCTCCCCGGTGGAGCAGCCGGCGGAGAGGATGCGGAGACGCCGCTCCCTCGCGAGGGAGCGGGCGCAGGCGGGCAGGATCTCCCGGGCGAACGCCTTGAGCTGGAGCGGCTCCCGGTAGAAGTAGGTCTCGTTCGTGGTGAGGAGGTCGATGGCCTCGTCGAGCTCGGCCTCGCGCCCCGGGTCGTAGCGGAGGAAGCGGTGGTACTCGCCGAAGCTCGAGAGGCCGAGGGCCTCGAGCCGCGGCGCCAGCCGCCGCTCGAGCAGGTAGCGCATCCCGTCCCCGAAGGTGAGGCCGCAGTGCTGGCGCACGAGGTCGCGCAGGAGCCTGAACTCCGCCTCGGACATGCGCGCGGGGGCGGCGGGGAAGCGCCACATGCGCGGCTAGCGACCCCCCAGGGCGCGCGCGGCCTCGGCGAACGCGCGGGCCACGAGCGGATCGGGCTCTGCCGTGGCGAGGCGCGAGGCCTCGGCGGCGAGCGAGGGATCGCGCCGCTCCGCCATGGCGCGCGCGGCGGCCTGCCGCACGTCCCAGCGCGGGCTCGACGCGGCCGCCCGCAGGATCGCCTCGCCCTCCGGCCCGGGCAGCCGCGCCGCCGCCAGGACCGCCTCCTTCACGACCTCGGGATCGCCGTGGCCGGCGGCGCGCGCGATGGCCCCGGCGCGAGGAGCGCCGAGGGAGGCGAGCGCGCGGAGCGCCGACACCACCACCGGCGCCGGCGCCGAGGGATCGTCGGCGACGGCCGCGATCGCCTCCGCGTTCTCCGGCCCGCCGCAGGCGCCGAGGGCCTCGACG
>DATDDC010000596.1:0-3123 GCA_036523995.1 Anaeromyxobacter sp. | reverse complement strand
GGCCCTCGCGGCGGCGCGCCGGCTCGCCGCCGCGGCGGGCGAGCCGCTCGCCACGCGGGAGTGGAACCCGGCGCGGCAGGCCTCGCTCGCGGGCCTCGCCCCGGGGAAGCGCTTCGACCTCGTGACGATGGGGCACGCGCTGAACGAGCTCTTCCAGGGGCCGGACGCGGACGCGCGGCGCGCCGCGCTCCTCGAGGAGGCGCTCGCCCTCGTCGAGCCGGGCGGCTCGCTCCTCGTCGTCGAGCCCGCGCTCCGCGACACCTCGCGCGCGCTCCTCCGCGTCCGCGATCTCCTGGTGGCGCGGGGATGGGCCGTCCGGGCGCCGTGCCTCTTCCGCGGCGCGTGCCCGGCGCTCCTGCGCGAGAGCGACTGGTGCCACGCCGAGCGCCCCATCGAGCCGCCGCCGCTCGTGGCGCAGATCGGAAGGGCCGCGGGCCTCCGCAAGGAGGCGGTGAAGATGAGCTACCTCGTGCTCGCCCCGAAGGGCGAGCCGTGGGCGGAGCCGCCGCCCGGGCGCGTCTTCCGGATCGTCTCGGAGCCGCTCCCGTCGAAGGGGAGGCTCCGGTACATGGGCTGCGGCCCCGAGGGTCGCATGGGGCTCTCTCTCCAGGAGAAGCACGTCCGGGAGGGGAACCGCCGCTTCGAGGACCTGCTCCGCGGCGACGTCGTCGAGATCGCCGGGGGCGAGCCTCGCGGCGACGGCGTCGCGCTCGGCGAGGGCTCGACCGTGAAGGTGATAGCGGCGGCGGGCCGTCCCGTCCCGGCGGCGCCCCTCCCTCCAAAGCGCGCCGACTGACGGTCCGCGCCACCCGGGTGGCCCATCTGCGTCGGCCAGGTGTCAGTAAAAAGGCACGCCGTCCCTGGTTCACGGTGCGTCTCAGGGCCTGTTTGCCACGGTTTGACGTACGGCCCAGGTGGCACGCGCGAAGCAGAGGGATCCGGGCAGGCGTTCGAACGGAGGCAGCCATGTCCGACCCGAGAACGTGTCCCATGTGCGACGGCGCCGAGATGGTGCGCCGCGAGGGCAGGCTGGAGCAGTCCGGCGACACGTACCTGCCCACCGTCGTCTCGAGCTGCCCGGTGTGCGGGTACACGAAGTTCGAGCCCGCCGTCGGCGTCCGCTGGAAGAGCGAGGTCGAGGCCGAGGCGCCCGCCGCGAGCGCGGGGCCGCGCCGGGCGGCGTAGGCCGCCGCCTCAGCGGAGGTGCTCCTCGAGGAAGCGCGCCGTCCGCGAGAAGAACTCGATCTGGTTCTCGCGGCGGTCGAGCGAGTGCCCCTCGTCCTTCGCGATCATGTACTCGACGGGACGTCCGTTTCGCCGCACCGCCTTCACGATCGAGTCCGACTCCGAGCGCCGCACGCGCGGATCGTTCTCGCCCTGATACACGAAGAGCGGCGCCGTGATGCGGCCGGCGTCCTGGAGCGGGCTCCACTCCGCGAGGAGCGCCCGGTCCGCCTCTAGATCCCCGAACTCGTCCACGAACACCGCTCGGATGACCTGGTCCGTCGACGCGAGCAGCGTCGCGAGGTCGGCGACGCCCACGAGGTCGACGCCCACCTTCCAGAGCGGCTGCTGGCGCGTGAGCCCCATGAGCACGATCCAGCCGCCGTAGCTCCCGCCGAAGAGGACGATGCGCTCGCCGTCGGCCCAGGGCTGGGCCCGGATCCAGCGGTTCACCGTCTCCATGTCCTTGAGGACGTCCCCGCGCTTCTCGCGGTTGTCCGCCATCTCCCAGGCGCGGCCGAACCCGGTCGAGCCCCGGATGTTGGGCTCGACCCAGGCGTAGCCCTGAGACAGGAAGAACTGGGCCCACCGGCTCCAGCCGATCTCGGAGCTCGCCGACGGTCCGCCGTGGAACCAGGCGATGACGGGGAGCTTCCGGCCGCCGCGGTCCTTCGGCAGGTAGCCGTGAACGGGGATGGGATGTCCGTCGAACGCCGGCGCCTCGGTGAGGAGCACGTCGGCCGCCGTCACCGCTCCCGTCCGGACGTCCTCCCGCAGCATCCGGGCGGCGCCCGTCCCGGCGTCGACCGCGAAGGGCTCGCCGGGCCGGTCCGGCGTCGAGAGCGAGACCGTCACCATGGCGCCGTCGGGGGTGAACTCGCCGAGCTCGAGCGAGCCGAGCGGGAGCTTCGGGCGTGCCTTCTCCTTCAGCGTGGCGGCCGCGAGGAGGTGGAGCTCGGTGTGGTTGCCGGCGTTCACGCGGACCGCGATGGTGCCGCCGCGCGGCGAGGCGATCATCGCATCCAGCGAGGCGGTCGCCGGCGTCGGGGTCCAGGAGGCGCGCACCTTGCCGGTCCGGGCGTCGAGCGCGAGCACCGCCGAGCTCTCCCCGCCGCGGTCCGTGGCGACGAAGATCGTCCGGCCGTCCGGCCCGTAGACGGCGGTCGACACCGCTTCCTTCCGCCCCTCGGGCGGATGGAGGCGGCGCGTGGCGCCCTTCTCCACGTCGAGCTCGAGGAGGGTGAGCTCGCTCGCGGACCGGGCGCGCAGGAGCAGGGCGCGCTTCCCGTCCGGCGTCGCGTCGGTGAGGAAGAGCGGGGTGGGATCCTCGAGCACCGTGCGCGGCGGGCCGCCCGCGATGGGCTGGGCGACCACGGTGGTCGCCGCCGACGCGACCGTGCGCCGGGTGTACAGCATGAGCTCCGGCCTGCGCAGCGGCAGCACCGGCAGGTTGTGCCGCACGCCCTCGGCGGGCGTGAGGTCCACGGGCTCGCCCCCGTCCACGGGGATGCGGTAGATGCGCGTGTTCTCGTCGGCGCCGCGATCGCGCGTGAAGAGGATCCACTTTCCGTCGCGGGCGATGGTCGCCTCGACCACGCGCTCCGGCCCGCTCGTGAGCGCCACGGGGAGCCGCGACGGCTTCGAGACGTCGCCGAGGTAGAGCTGCGGCGACCCGTCCCGGTTCGACCCGAACACGATGCCTCGCCTGTCGTGCGTGAGGACGCCCGCGAAGCCGAAGAACCGGTTCTGGTAGGTGCCGATCAGGGCCGCCGCCTGCTTCGCCAGCTCTGCGACGGCTCGAGGCGAAAGCGTCTGAGAAGTAGGTGTCTCCATGGAGGCGGGCCGGGGCGGTCTGCCTCCTTCCCCCAACTTCATGTGCGGGCGTGAGATAATTGCGGC
>DATDDC010000595.1:0-13138 GCA_036523995.1 Anaeromyxobacter sp. | reverse complement strand
GCGGGTCGCGAGCCGGCGTGCCCCACGGCGAGGCCGCCGGGTTCACCGCACCCTGCGACGGCGGTGGAAGCGGCGCCGCGAGCGGCCACATCGGCATGGGCGTCGTCTCGGGCGCCGCGCCCGCCCGCAGCGGGGTCGGGGGCACCGCGCCGAGCGACTCCACCGCGAGAGAAGCCTCGACCTCCGTCAGGATCCGCTTCCACGCGTCCGGGTGCGCCGCGTGGCCGCGCGAGAGCGTCACGGCCTGCCGGGCGAGGAGCGAGAAGAGCGCGCGCTGCATGGCCGGCCAGGTGTGGCGGAGCCGGGCCATGAGCTCGTCGAGGCGGGCGCCGCTCGCGATGGCGCGGAGGAGCGCCGCCTCCTCCGCGCTGAAGTCGACGAGGAACCGCGGCGGCGGCCCGAGGTACACCATGGCCTCCACCGCGATCTTCTCCGGGACGCGGCGGAAGGGACCGATCGACGGCGTCGCGGTCACGAGCTTCTCGAACCAGCGCTCCGCCGAGGGCACGTACGCGTCGTCGAAGGCGATCCCGACGCGCCAGGGCGGCTGCTCGCTCACCCAGGTCGCCTTGCCCCTGGCCTTGAGCGGCTCCGGAACCTTGTCGCTCGTCACGGCGATCTCGAGCGCGTCGCCCGTTCGCACGTGCGCCGGCGAGACCACCTGGCAGCCGCGCGGGCCGATGTCCTCGGTCTCGGCGTCGAACGTGCCCGCCGGCGACACCACGGCGGCGTGGCAGCGGGCCGAGGCGCGGGGGGCCCTGCGCGGGTTCACGATGAACTCCGCCATGCCGTCCATCCTAGCTCAACGCTACCGGCGACACGATCGCGAGACCGGGGCTATCCTCGCGGGGCTTTGACGGTGCGTCCCTCACTCCGGGTACACGGTCGGGTGATGGCGTCGGTGGTCCAGACGCCGTTCACGTTCGTCCTCGCTGCGGCATGCGTCGCGGCGCTGGCGTGGGTCGAGGCCCACGGTTCCTCCACCGATACCGCCACGCTCGTCCGCTTCGGCGCCCTGGAGCGTGGCCGCGTCTGGTCGGGAGAGCCGTGGCGGCTCGTCACCGCGCCCTTCCTGCACGCCGGGTGGATCCACCTCGCGTGGAACGTGGCGGCGGGCGTGCCCTGGTGCCGCCCCGTCGAGCGCGCGCTCGGGTCGCGGCGCTTCCTCCTCGTCTACCTTGCGAGCGCGGTGGGCGCGTCCGCGCTGTCGCTCCTCGGCCAGGACCACCCCTCCGTGGGCGCGTCCGGCGCCCTCTTCGGGGTGGTGGGCGCGACCCTCGCGCTCCACCGGCGCGCGCTGGGGAGCTGGCGCGCCTTCGCCTCGAGCCCCCCCGCACGGCGGGTGATCCTCACCATCCTCCTCTTCAGCGTGGTGGGCGGCCTCGCCCTTCCGCTCGACCAGCTCGCCCATGCCGGCGGGCTCGCCGTGGGCGCCGCAGCGGCGTGGCTCCTCTCGCGGCCCTCGCCGGCGGGCGCGCTCCGGTGGGCCGCCTTCGCCGCCGTCCTCGCGGCGCTCGTCGTCGCCGCCGCCTGGCCTCGCGCCTCGATGAGCCGCTTCGAGGCGGAGGAGCTGGAGCGCTCGCTCCTCACGGCCCTCCGGGCGCAGGACGCGCCCCTGGCCCGCCGCCTCGTGTCGCGCGCGGAGGCCGCCCGTCACGACTCGGAGCGGCTCCGCTGCTACCGGGCCCATCTCCTCGTGCAGGAGGGCGACCTCGAGGGAGCCATCGCCGTCGCGCGGACGCTGCGCGGCGCGGACGACCCGGCGGTCCGCACCGACGCCACCCGGCTCGCCCGCGACGTCGCGCGGTCGCTCGGATACCGCCACTACACCGGCGACGGCGCCCGCCGCGATCCGTGGCTCGGCCTCGCCTACCTCGAGGAAGCGTGTGCGCTCGGCGACGCGCAGAGCTGCAGCGAGGCGCGCGCGATCTCGGACCGATGAGGGACCCCGAGACGCCGTCTCGGACGCTTGGCCGGGGTACTTGCTAGCCTGCGTCCGGTGCGAGATCGTACCAATGTGGGGCGGAGGGTGAGTACCTATGGCAGTCGACTGGACCCCGGAGCTCACGATCAACGATGAGCTCCTAGACCTGCAACACGTGGAGCTGTTCCGCAGGCTCGAGGAGGCGGAGGACGCGCTCAAGGGACCGCGCGAGGCGCTGGACGCCGCCGTCTCCGTGTTCGCGGATTCGCTCATGACGCACATCGCGCTCGAGGAGCGCGTCATGGACGACCTCCTCTACCCGGAGCGCGTCCGCCACAAGTCGGCCCACGAGCTGTTCGTCGCGGACTTCGAGCAGATGCGCGCGGAGCTGCGGGCGAAGGGGCCGACGCCGGCGGTGGGAAACTGGGTGCGGCGCCGCATCCCGGAGTGGCTGAAGTTCCACATCCGGGTGAACGATCAGCCGTTCGCGGCGTGGCTCCAGCGGCGGCGGGACGTGGCCGAGAAGCCGCAGCGCGTGCGGAAGCCCGAGGGCGGCAAGCGGTCCTCGTAGGCCTCAGGCCCGGGCCGACACTCCCGGGTCCGCGCCGAGCAGTTCGTCCACCTCGGCCCCGAGGAGCCACTCGCCGGCCGCCCTCGCGGCGTCGCGGATGGCGAGGAGCCGCTCGCGGGGCGCGAGCCCCCGCTCGCGCAGCGTCCGCACCTCCGCGTAGAGCGCGGCCAGGCTCGGCGGGAGCGCGGCGACCTTGTTGGCGCGGGCCCGCGCCTCGCCTTCTCCCGTGGTGAACGAGGACAGCTCGCCGAACCAGCGATCCCACGCGGCGGGATCGGCCGGGCCGCCCGCCACCGAGCGGAGGTCGCGCGACGCGAAGAGGAGCGCCCTCGAGGGGAGCTCCAGGCTCCGTCCGTCGAGCGTGCCCTCGAGGTGCACCACCTCTCCCGCGCCCACGGCGAAGCCGCGCAGGCGAAGGCCCGTCTCGAGCGGCACGTCGAACGCGCCGCGCTCCGGGATCTCCGCCGCGCCGAACGCCACCACCACCTCGCCGGGCCAGGGCCGGCCCTCCGCCTTCCCGCCGCGCGACACGAGCACGGGCCCCGCGATGCGCGCCAGCGCGCTCGCGAGGCCCGGGGCCAGCTCGGCGCGCGAGGCGATCCGCTCCACCGCCTTCCCCGAGAGCTCCCTTCCGCTCGAGAGGACGAGGTGGTTCACCGTCCGCGCGCGGATGGCCTCGTCGAGCCCGGCGTCGCCGCCGCGCTTCCACGACAGCGTCGCCACGAACCCGTCCAGCACCTCGAAGAGCTCGTCGAAGTCGCGCGCCACGAAGAGCTGCGGCTGCATGCGCGTGATGTCGTAGGCCACGTCCGCGCAGGCGGCGGTGAGCGGGAGCTTCTTCACGTCGGGTGTGAGGCAGTGGACCGCCTCGCCGATGGAGGAGAGGAGCCCGGCGCCGTACAGCCTCGGCTCCCCGAGCGAGCCCACGAGCCCGTACTCCGCGGTCCACCAGTAGAGACGGCTCGCCCGCGTCGCCTCCGAGACGTAGCGGACGCTCGCCGCGGCGGCCTCGAGCCGCTGCTCGGCGAGGGCCACCTCCTCGGGCGTCGCCGCGGGATCCTCCTTCGCGATCGAGAGGTTCCGGATGGCCTCGAACACCGCCTGGTCCTCGGCCGAGGCGATGGCCCGGAAGCCGGCCTCGCCGCAGGCCTCGAGGTACTCGGCGTACGTGGCGTCGGCCACGAAGGGCGCGTGCCCGGCGCTCTCGTGGACGATGTCCGGGGCGGGCGTGTACTCGATGTGCTCGTGGGTGCGGATGTCGGCCGCGATGGCGAGGACGCGCCGGCTCTGCAGCTCCGTGAACGCCGCCGGCGGGATGAAGCCGCGCACCGCCACGGCCGACCAGCCCACGCGCGAGAGCTTCACGTTCATCTCGTCGATGCTGGGCACGCGCTCGACCGCGATCCCGGTCGCCTCCAGCCCGGCGAGGTAGCGAGGATGCGCGCGATCCCGGAGGTGCGCCGTGAGGCGGCGGAGGATGTGGCGCCACACCGCGTGGTCGCGCGGCGTGTAGGCGGCGTAGTCCTGCGTGACCACGAAGCGGCGGAGGTGCGGCGGCAGCGCCGCGATCGCGCGCTCGGTCGGGGTCATGCCGCTCCCTCTCCTTTCCCCGCAACCTGCTGCCTGCCTGCGCGGCGCGCCAGGCCGGGCACCCTCCCTCGCTTAACCCGCGCCATACGGCGACGCCAACGGCCCGGAACGGCCGCCCGCTCCTCGCGGCCGGGCTCGGGCGAGGGTGCTTCGCGCCGCGGGATCAGCCGCGGATGGCGCGCGGCCCGCCGAGGAGGCGCGCCGGAAGGAAGAGGATCGCCTTGATGAGCGCGAGGACGCCGTCCACCGCCACGCCGAGGATCCGGAACGGAAGGAGGATGAGCCAGGCGAGCGGATAGAGCACGAGCGCGAGGAGCGCGAGCGGCCAGCACACGACGAGGAGCAGGAGCCAGAGGAGGACGCCGACCATGCAAGGCATCCTACGCGCGGGCGCAAAACGGTATTTCAACCAATTCGGGCACTTCCTCGTTGCCCCGGGAGGGGCCCGCCCTTATGAACCCCGTGCGAGCGCATGGCGCCCCCCTCGTCCCGCATCCTGGTCGTAGATGACAACGACGCTCTGCGCGAGAACCTCGCCGAAGCGCTCGAGATCGAGGGCTATCCCGTGGTCGTGGCCGCGGACGGCCCGAGCGCCATCCAGCGGCTCTCCGAGGATCCTCCGCCGAGCGTCGTCCTCCTCGACCTCATGATGCCGGGCATGAGCGGGCGCGAGCTGCTCGCGAAGATCCGCGAGGAGCCGCGGCTCGATCACGTGAAGGTCGTCATCACGACCGGAGCATCCGGCGCGGTCGCGCGCGAGACCCCCGCCGACGCGGTCCTCATGAAGCCGTTCGGCGTCGCGGACCTGCTCGCGGCGCTGCACAAGGTCGGCGCCTAGCTTCCCGCCTCGCCTGCGGCGGGATGCGGCCGCGTGTACTCGCGCCGCGCCTCCCCGTGCTACCTGCTCCGGTCAACGCGGCACGCTCGGCGGAGAGCAGCAAGGCGCCGATGCCTGACGGTCACGTCGGGTGGCGGCGTGGCCGATACGTCATGACGTGCCGAGCGAATCCCGTGCGCCGCCCCTCAGAACGGATGCACGAACAGCCCGCTCCGCAGCTTCGGCTCGAATGGCGAGCGGGGGGTTCGCACGGGGTTCACCGGGAGACACGCGGGCGCAAGCGCGCGATTTCATTGCACCCGAGATCGACGGGGTGGAGCACGCGGAGGGCTCCCGGGCATCGGAGGTGAAGGCGTGGACTGCTGGCGGACTGCGGACTGCGACCGAGGTCACCCTCCCCGCGATGCAACTCGACCTGTTCACGCAGGCGGGGGCGATCGTCGCCGCGAGGCTCGCGAACCACGGCGCAACCGAGGAGACGCTCGCGTCCGTCCTCCGGCGCGCAGCGGACCAGGCCGGACTTCTCGTGGGCCGACACCTCTCGTCGTCGCCCACGTGCGAGGATGCCCCGATCGACGAACTGCGTGGAGTCAGCGGCCCAGGAGAGCCGCGCTGACTCGCGGCGGCAAGTGCGGCGCTACGCCCGCCGCGTAGTCGCCTGCGTAACCCACGCCGGAGATGCTGTCGAATGCCGCCCAGAGCTGGGAGCCCATCAGCCCGATCCCCGCTCTCAACCACAACATGAGATCGGGGGATCGGGCTGCTGGCACCAAGGGACGGACAAAGATCGAAGGGCAGCGGGGCGGGGCTCGGGTGAACTCGAGGAGCCGAACGGAAGCAGACAAGACAGAGATCGGGGGGATTCAAAAATGAGGGCGGCGACTCGACCGGGGCGAGGGCGAAGGACGATGAGGCGGCGGTCACGGTCGCTGCGGCTGGCGGGCTGCGTTACGCTTCCAGGGTCATGAAGGCGAAGCGCAAGAAGAAGGCTCGCGTCGCGGTCGAGAAGGGCCTGTTCGAGCGGCGCAAGGCCGAGAAGCAGAAGGCGCGCGAGGAGGACCAGCGCGCGCTGGACTCCGGTGAGAAGTCCCGCGAGGACCTGCACCGCGAGAACTCCCTCTTCTACGGCGTGAAGGTGCGGATCCGCTGGGACAAGGCCAAGCACCTCTGCTGACGCACGCCCGGGCTCACCGTCGCGCCGGCTTGCGCGCCGCGGCCTTCCGCCGTGCGCGCCGGACAGGCTTCGGAGCGGCGCCGACCTTGGCCCGTACTTCCGCAATCGAGAGCGTCGGCTGCCTTCGGCGCGCCTCGACGAGCTTCCAGAAGTCGGGGTCCTGCGACAGGAGCACGTCCTCGATGTCCTGCCCCTCGACGCCGATGACGAGCGCGGCGGGCTTGCCGTGCTTCGTGATGAGCACGCGTTCGCGCTGCGCGTGAGCCACGAACCCGCTCAGGGACTGCTTGGCCTCTCGGAGAGCGACGGTCTTCATAGGATGTCCTTCGTCGTCTTCCGGCCCTTGCGCCGGATCGCCTGCACGATGACCACGTTCGCGCCGCCGTCCACGTCGTAGAACACGCGGTACTCACCCACCCGAAGCTCCCAGACAGGGCGTACCTGGTCCCACGGCGGAATGAGCCCCGCGAGCTCCTTTCGATTCCGGCTCGCGGCCGTCGGCACCGTGGAGAGCTGGCGCTCGATCGCGGTCAGCAACCTGCCGCGCTGGAAGCGGGGGACGGCGTCGAGATCCTCCAGGGCGCCTTCCGCGAACCGGATCTCGAACATGTGTCCACAATTGTAGTCACGAAAACCGCCCCTGCAAGGCGCCCTCCGCTCGGGTCGCCCGAGACGCCATCGTTGGGACGGCGGCGTTCACTTTCCGGACGTGGAGCGGAGCGCAGCGACCAGGGCACGGGCAGGCTCGCGTACGCGCTCGTCCAGGGACGTTTCCGCGGCGAGTCGTCGAAGTGCCTCCAGATGCTGCTGTGCTCGGTCGCAGTCCCACTCTCGCGGAGCGGACGCCGCGTCGGAGCACGCGTCCTGGATTGCGACTGCCACCGCCCGAACGGACGCCCTCAACGCCGGCTCCGGTTCGTTCCTCAACTCGCGCCAGCCCTCGTCGGATGCAATCTGCTCGAGAAGAAGCAGACTCGCCGACAGCTGCAGAAAACGATCCAGCGTGACGCCAGGCGGAAGCTGGAGTTGGAGATCGGCGAACATCACACCCATCACATCGCGAGCCGCCGCTCGAATCCCGTCGGGCGGTCCGGAAGTCGCCGTGTCCAGCGCGTCGAGCTTCGGGCGAAAAGGACAGGCCGGGCGCGCCAGCTCCCGCGCCTGCGCGTTCGAGCGGAGCCTGAGGAACGACGCACGAACGAGGCCGGCGCGCTCATGGACTGGTGGTGGGAGCTGAAGGGCAAGACCCTCCGCTCGCACTCGGCGCGCTCGTACATCGAGAAGCACCTGCGCGGCACGCTCGGGTCGCTCCCGCTGCGCGAAGTGACCTCGGCGCGCATCCAGCGGCTCCTCGCTGACAAGGCGAAGGAGCTCGCCCCGAAGTCGCTCCGAAGGTCATGGAGAGCGACTCGGAGCGGAGCGGGTCGAGGCCGTCCCGCTGGCGGCGGGCCTTCTCCTCGAGCTCGGCGAGCCGCCGCTCCGCGGACTGCGGAAACGAGCCCGCAACCGCCCGCAATACCTACCGAACCCGGCCCGCCACCCCTCAGAACGGATGCACGAACAGCCCGCTCCGCAGCTTCGGCTCGAACCACGTGCTCTTCGGCGGCATGAGCTTGCCCGCGTCGGAGACCGAGAGGAGCTGCTCGATGCGCGTCGGGAAGAGGTGCAGCGCGAGCGACCAGCCCTCCTCGCGGACGCGGCGCTCGAGCTCCTCGGGGCCGCGGATCCCGCCCACGAAGTCGACGTCCTTCGAGGTGCGCGGATCGGCGATGCCGAAGATGCGGCTCAGGATCTGGTCCTGCACGATCGAGCAGTCGAGCGCGGCCACCGGATCCCTCGCGTCGTACGATCCGGGCTTGACGCTGCCGCGCCACCAGCGGCCGCCCACGAAGATCCCGACGGAGAGCGGCTGCTCGGGCCTGGGGCCCGGCGCGGGCGAGACGTCGAGCGCCTTCCGCAGCTCGGCCAGGATGGCGTCCGGCGAGCGCTTCCTGGGATCGCGGACGAGCCGGTTGTAGGCGAGGATCTGCATCTGCTCGTGGGGGAACACCACCGCGAGGAAGAGCCCGTGCTCGCCGGGCTTCCCCTTGCGCTTCGCGTGAACGCGCGACGCGGCGGCGGAGCGGTGGTGACCGTCGGCGACGTAGAGGGCGGGGACGGCGCGGAACCGGGCCTCGATCCTCGCACCGGCGTCGGACGGGACCACCCAGAGCTGATGCGCCACGCCGTCCGGGGTCACGAGGTCGTACTCCGGCTTCCCGCGCTTCACCTCCTCGACCGTCCGATCGATCTCGGGGGCGGCCCGGTAGGTGAGGAACACGGGCTCGTCGTGCGCGGAGAGCGTGTCGATGTGGCGGACGCGGTCGTCCTCCTTGTCGGGGCGCGTCCGCTCGTGCTTCTTGATCTCGTCCCGGTCGTACTCCTCGACCGAGGCGCACCCGACGATGCCGGTCTGCCGGTGCCCTCCCATGCGCTGCGCGTACACGTAGAAGCGCGGCTCCGGGTCCTGGGCGAGGACGCCGCGCCTGCGGAGCTCGGCCAGGTTCTCGGCCCCCTTCGCGTAGACGGCGTCGGCGTGCTCGTCGGTGCCGGCGGGGAGATCGATCTCCGGCCGCGACACGCGCAGGAAGCTGTCGGGATTGCCGGCGGCGAGCTCGCGCGCCTCCCGCGTCGACACCACGTCGTACGGCGGCGAGGCGACGCGGCTCGCCAGCGCGGCGGGCGGACGGAGGGCGCGAAATGGAGCGAGGGTGGCCATGGGCCGGTGATACTAGCCCGGGGCCGGCGTCGCTGCTCGCCCCGCGATGCGGCTCGGGAGCGCTATCCCCAGAGCTTGTCGTCGCGCTGCTTGAGGACCTGCCCGCAGATGGCGCAGATCTTCACGCGGCCGCCCGCCGAGGCAGGCCGTCCGTCGGCGTAGGCGTGCTCGCAGCCCTCGAGCAGCCGTGCCTCCTGCTCGCGCAGGGCCGCGAGATCGCTCTCCAGCTTCACGATGTCGGCTCGCAGCTCCTCGCGGCGGAGCAGGCGTTCGCTTTGGGTCACGCGGTCCTCCTTTCCGTACCGAAACGGAGAGCATACAGGGGAACGTGGGCGGATGTCTCCCCGGGTCCACGCGCTCACGCGCCGGGACCCTCGACCGTGGTAGAAGAGCGCGCCCCGGAGGTCTCATGCGCGGGTCCGCCGTCCTCCTCTCCGCCTGCCTGCTCGCCCCGTGTCGCCTTGCCGCGGCCGCGGGCGCCGGCGCGCCGCTCTCCCCGGAGGAGAAGGCCTTCTGCGAGCCCGAGATCCAGGTCGTGGAGCGGCGGGCGCGGATCTTCCAGGCGCAGGGGCTCCCGCCGCGCGAGGCGGCGCGGAAGAACGAGGCGGAGGTCCGCGCCCTCGAGGAGTGCCGCGTCCGCTTCCGCGACCAGGAGCGCAGGGCGCGGGAGCAGAAGGAGGACCTCGCGGAGGTCGCCCGGCGCGCCGGGCCGGACGCGACCGAGAAGGAGCGCGAGCAGGCGTGGCGCGAGATCCGCCGCGAGCGGCTCGCCTCGAAGAGCCCCGCGCAGCTCGACGCCGCCGAGCGCGCCGAGCTCGCCGCGGGCATGCAGGACGAGCTCGCCGCGACGCACACCGCCCTCGACACGGCTCACGCGCGCGATCCGGCCTTCATGCGCGCCGTGCACAGCGCCCTCGCCTGCTACCACCGGGACCGGAAGGCGGAGCTCGAGGACCAGATCGCGTCGGAGGAGTCGCTCGTGAAGCTCGGCACGGGGGATCGGCAGAAGCTCTACGCCCTCCGCAGCGCCCTCCGCCGGAGCGACGACGTCCTGGCGCGGAGCCGCGAGGCGGCGCGCGGCCTGCCGGGCGGGCTCGAGCGCTGCGCGAACCGCACCGTCGCCGTGATCGCGCACTGCCTCGCCCTCCGCTTCCAGGGAAGCGCGGCCGAGCCCGCGTGCGAGGCCGAGGAGGTCCAGCAGTACGTCCGCTTCGTGAAGTGACGCTCGGCGCGCCCCGAGGGCGAGCGAGCGCGCGAGCCTTCGCCGTGCGCAAGAAGTGCGGCACGGCGCCGCAGCGGCGCTTTCGCTGCGCTCGCGCTCGGGAGCCGGCCGGAGCAGAACTCCCGTTACGCCAGCCCTGACCGGAAAACGCTTGCTTTCCATGAGCTTGCCTACATGGGCGGCACGGCCGTTGCTTTGCCGCGGGTGCGATGAACCTCGCCCGCCTCGCCCCCGCCGCTCCGCTCCTCGCCCTCGGTCTCCTCGCCGCCTGCGACGTGTCCCGGCCCATCGCCGGAAGCGAGAGCGCCTCCACCGTCTGCACGGCGTGCCACGGCGATGCGGCGCGGCTCCAGGACGACCCGCTCGTCCGCGCGGCCCCGCCCGTGGGCCTCACCGGCCGCGGCGGCGGCGCCCACCTCGTGCACCTGCGCGGCAGCGCCTTGCGCGGGCCCCTCGCCTGCTCCGAGTGCCACGACGTGCCGGCCACGGCCGACCACACGAACGGCGTCATCGAGCTCTCGCTGCGCGGCCTCGCGCGCGCGAAGGGCGCGACCCCTTCGTTCAACGACCCCACCTGCTCGAGCGTCTACTGCCACGGCGCGACGCTCGTCGACGGCCCCGCCGCGACGCCCTCCTGGTTCGCCGCGGGATCGGTCGCCTGCGGCTCCTGCCACGGCGCGCCGCCCGCGAACCACGATCCCGCCTCCACGAGCTGCAGCGCCTGCCACCCCGGGACGGTGAAGCCCGACGGCACCATCGACGTCGCGAACGGCCTCCACATCAACGGCACCATCGACGTGAACCGGATGCACCCCGACGGCTGGAAGGCGCGCGAGCAGCACGGCTTCACGGTGAACGCCACCGGCTTCACCCGCTGCCAGAGCTGCCACGGCCAGGACCTGAACGGCGGCACCGTCGGCATCTCCTGCAACGCCTGCCACGCGGCCAGCGGCCAGGCCGGCTGGGCCACGAACTGCACGTTCTGCCACGGCGACAGGACGAGCGGCCGCCGCTCGCCCCCCGTCGACACGCAGGGCCGGAGCGACCCCGCCCTCGTCTCGGTCGGCGTGCACGCCTCGCACGTGGGCACGACCCTCACGACCCCGCTCGCCTGCGAGGAGTGCCACCCGTCGCACACCAGCGTGCTCGACGATCCGACGCACATCGACGGCGACGGCCGCGCCGAGGTCGTCTTCGGGACCCTGGCGCGGACCGGCGGCGCCGCGGCCACGTACACGCGGCTCGGCCCCACCGACGCGACGTGCAGCTCGGTCTACTGCCACGGCCAGTTCACGGGTGGCACGCGCTGGACGCCCTCCTGGACCTCCGCGGCGCAGGCCACCTGCACCTCCTGCCACGGCGCGCCCCCGTCCACGGGCCGCCACGGCAACCACGGCTCCTACGGCTGCTCGGAGTGCCACGGCCACCAGGGCTCCGGGCCGACGCACGTGAACGGCACGAAGAACGTACCGTTCTCCACATCGGCGCCGGGGGCGGTGTGGTCGCCGGCCACCATGACCTGCGGAACCTTCAGCTGCCACGGCGAGTCTCATTCGTCGGATCGCAGGTGGAACGGCTGACCTGTCCGTCGAGCTCGGGAGGCGCCGGCTTGAGCCAGATCAGGATTCGGACCGCTGATCGCAGGCATTCTCGCCATGTCGTTGGACCCTTTCAGGTGTGACGAGGACATCGGCCGTGAGATCGATTCGACTTTCAGTCCTGGCGCTCGCCGCCGCAGCGCTGGCGTCCGGGTGCGATACCGCCAGGCCCATCGCGTCCGGTGCGACCACCAGCGCCGCCGAGCGCTGCGGGGTCTGTCACGGGTACCCGCCGCCCCCCTTCATCACGGGCGCCGCGACCACCCATCCCGCGAGCACATCCTGCTACCTCTGCCACCCGAGCACCGTCGACGCGGCCGGCAACATCGTCCCGGGCGGCACGCACATGAACGGCAAGGTCGACCTCGGGACGCACCCGATCCCGTACGTCTCGCAGCACACCGGCCCCGCGCTCTCCGACCTGAACGCCTGCAAGGTCTGCCACGGCGACGACTTCTCGGGCGGCCAGGCCGGCGTCTCCTGCACGAGCTGCCACAACACCATCGGCTTCTCCGACTGGCAGACCAACTGCACCTTCTGCCACGGCACGCGCACGCAGGGCTTCACCTTCGGAACGTCGCCGCTCCCGCTCGCGGCTCCGCCGCGCGGCACGCACGGCGAGACGGACGCGACGGTGTCGGCGGTGGGCGCGCACCAGAAGCACGTCGGCAACGGCTCGACGTTCACCGACGGCGTCGACTGCGCCGAGTGCCACGCGCTGCCGGCGGGACCGGATTACCTCACGCACCTCGACGGGCCCACCGCGACGCTCACCTTCGGCTCGCTCGCCACCCAGGGCGGCCTCGCGCCGGGCTACGCGGGCGGCTCGTGCTCCGCCACGTACTGCCACGGCGCCGGGCTCGTGGGCGGCGCCAACACGACGCCGGTCTGGACCTCGCCGGGCTCGGTGAGCTGCGGCGACTGCCACGGCTCTCCGCCGGCCACCGGCCGCCACCTCATCACGGCCCCCCACGCGAGCCGCGAGTGCTCGGCGTGCCACGCCCTCGTCGCGACGAGCACCCCGACGCCGGGCATCCAGAACACGCCCGCCGCGAAGGCCCTGCACGTGAACGGCCTCAAGGACGTGAACCTCATCGTGGACGGCACCTGGGATCCCGTCGCGAAGTCCTGCACCAACGTGGCCTGCCACTCGCTCGCTCCGGCGACGCGGTACTGGCTGCCGTAGGGCTCGGCGCCGCACCCGCGAGACCGAGACGAACGCCGGACGGCCGAGGCCCTCGCCCTGGCCGTCCTGCTTTCTCCGCGACCCTCGGGCGAGTCGAGCTACGTGTCCGGCGAGATCGTGGGCGTCACCGGCGGGTCGCCGCTCGCGTAGCGCGACCTTGCGGCAGCCGGCCCTCGCCCGCCCGCTCGCCGCCCCGGGCCGTGGCCCGCCGCGGGGCGCGCGCCCATCGTTCTCCGGATGGCGACGCCGCGCCCGGACCGGCTGCCCGCGCTGACCG
>DATDDC010000594.1:0-4746 GCA_036523995.1 Anaeromyxobacter sp. | reverse complement strand
GGCGAGCGGCTCGAGCGCGGCGGCGGCGTCGCCCGGAAGGCAAGAGCACACCTCGCGGTCGCGGGCGAGGGAGGAGAGCGTCTCGAGGAGGCGCGCGCGAAGGGCCTTCACGTGCCGCGAGTAGGTGGCGGAGCCGCCGCGCTCCATGGCGTCCAGCGCGTCCGCGACATCGCGCCAGCGCGTCTCCGCGAGGCGCAGGCAGCGGCCCGGACCGCGGGAGAGCGCCTCGCCCCACCAGGACGGCTCTCCGAACGGGCCCGCCGCCACCGCGGCGCCGCGCCAGAACCTCCCGTCCTCGGCCGTGCCGCGGCCCGACGCCGAGCCGAAGGACGCCCAGTCCACCCTGAGTGGACCGCCGCCCTCCCGGCGCAGCGCCGGGAGCGGCCACTCCGCGCCGGGCGGCAGCGCGGACGCGATGGCCTCCAGCGCCGGCGAGGTGGTCACGTCCTCGGCGAGCGCCTCCGCGTCTCCGAAGAGCGAGCCGAGATCGGCCACGCCTGCCCCGGGGTCGCAGGCGCGCCGCCAGGCGGCGCGATAGGCCTCCACGGGCGCGCGATCCGCCGCGGAGAGCGATGCGCTCGCCGGCAGGGGAGCCCGCGCCGCGCGGCACGGGTTCCCCGGCGCGTCCTGGAGCGCCGCGAGGCTCACCACGGCGACGAGGGCGGCCCGGAGCACGCCCGAAGCTACACGCCAGGCCGCCGCCCGCGCCAGATGGGCTAGAACCGCCCGGCCTCCCGGTACGTCCCGAACACGCTGCGGAACACGTCGGAGATCTCGCCCAGCGTGGCGTAGGCCTTCACGGCCTCGATGACCGAAGGCACCACGTTCGCGCCGTCCTTGCTCGCGCGCTCCACGCCGCCGAGCGCCTCGGCGACGCGCGGCGCGCTCCGCCGGGTCTTGAGCGCCCGGAGCCGCTCCACCTGGCCGCGCGCCACCGTCTCGTCGATCTTGAGGATGGGGATGGGCTCCTCCTCCTCGTTGCGGAAGGCGTTCACGCCCACGATGATCCGCTCACCCGACTCGATCTCGCGCTGCGTCTGGTACGCGCTCTCGGCGATCTCGCGCTGCGGATAGCCCTCCTCCACCGCGCGCAGCATGCCGCCCATCTCGTCGATGCGCCGGATGTGCTCGAGGGCGCGCCGCTCCATCTCGTCGGTGAGCCACTCCACGTACCAGCTCCCGGCGAGCGGGTCGACGACGCGATCGGCCCCCGACTCGAAGCCGATGATCTGCTGCGTGCGCAGCGCGATCGTGACCGCCTCCTCGGTGGGGAGCGCGTAGGTCTCGTCGAGGGAGTTCGTGTGGAGCGACTGCGTGCCGCCGAGCACGGCCGCGAAGGCCTGGAGCGCCGTCCGCACCACGTTGTTGTAGGGCTGCTGCGCCGTGAGCGAGACGCCGGCGGTCTGGGCGTGGGTGCGGAGGAGGAGGGACTCCTTCTTCCTCGCGTGGAACCGCTCCTTCATGGTCCGGGCCCAGATGCGGCGGGCGGCGCGGAACTTCGCCACCTCCTCGAAGAAGTCGTTGTGCACGTCCCAGAAGAAGCTGAGGCGCTGCGCGAACTCGTCCACGTCGAGGCCGCGCTCCACGCACTCCTGCACGTACTCGATGCCGTCGGCGAGCGTGAAGGCCAGCTCCTGCACCGCGGTCGCCCCGGCCTCGCGGATGTGGTAGCCGCTGATCGACACCGGGTTCCAGCGCGGCATCTCCTTCGCGCAGAACTCGATGACGTCGCAGTTCACCTTCACCGCGGGAGCGGGCGGGATCATCCACTCCTTCTGCGCGATGTACTCCTTCAGCATGTCGTTCTGGAGCGTGCCCCCGAGCTTGGCGCGCGGGGCGCCCTGCTTCTCGCCGACGGCCACGTACATGGCGAGCGCGATGACCGCCGTCGCGTTGATGGTCATGGACGTCGTGACGTCGCCGAGCGGGATGCCGTCGAAGAGGATCTCGAAGTCCTCGAGCGAGGAGATCGCCACGCCCTCCTTGCCCACCTCGCCGCGGCTCAGGGGGTGGTCGGCGTCGTAGCCCATGAGCGCCGGCATGTCGAAGGCGGTGGAGAGGCCCGTGACACCGTGCTGGAGGAGGTACTTGAAGCGCTGGTTCGTGTCCTCGGGCGTGCCGAAGCCCGCGAACTGGCGCATGGTCCAGAGCCGCCCGCGGTACATGGTCGGCTGCGGGCCCCGCGTGAACGGGTAGCGGCCGGGGTAGCCCACGTCGCGCAGGGGGTCGGCCTCCCGCACGGCCGCCGCGTCGACGACGTCGGGGATGGGGATGCCCGAGTCCGTGCGGAACTCCTTCTTCCGCCGCGGCAGCCTCGCGAGCGCCTCGGCCAGCTCCTCGCGCGTCCAGGCCTCGCGCTCGGCCAGCACCCGCGCGATCTCGTCGCGCGCGTAGACCGGGTGATCGGCGCGCTCGGGCGCCTTCGGCGTCTCCCCTCGCGGGGCCGAGGTCTTCGCCTGCTTCGCGGGCTTGGATGCCATGCGGTCTCCGGCCCCCCGGGCGTTGGGGGCTCCCGCCGACATCCTAGGGCGCTTTCGTCCCGAACGCAGCGATTACGCTCCGGGAAGCGAGGACGGAGCCCTTCGACAGGCTCGGGGCGAACGGGTGCCGCGATCAGCGGTCCGCCGGTCGCGTCCCGCTCGACGAGCATCCCGGTCCCGCGCTGCTGCGCGCCGGTGAGCGCGTGGAATGGTGCAAGACGCCCGCCGCCCAAGGGGATACCCAAAAGGCCCGCCCCGGCCGTCCGCGGCGCACGCCAGGGTTGCAGTTCCCCCCGCTCGCCCGACGGAGATCCCCATGACGCCAGCCCGCATCCGGTTCGCATCGGTCGCGCTCGCCGCGCTGCTCGCGGCGCCGGCGGCCGCGAAGGACACCGTCAAGATCGCCTTCATCGGCCCGCTCACCGGAGGGAACTCCGCCATGGGCCTCGGCGGCCGGAACTCCGCCGACCTGGCCGTGAGGCTCCGGAACGCCGAACCGAAGTCCAGGTACCACTACGAGCTCGTCGTCCTCGACGACGAGTGCAAGCCGGACACGGGAGTGCAGGTCGCGACCCGCGCCGCCTCCGACAAGGCGGTGGCCGCCGGCGTGACGCACTACTGCTCCGTCGTCGCCGTCGCCACCGTGGGCACCTACCACAAGTTCGGCCTGCCCACCGTCGTCTGGGGCGCGGTCCTCCCCGACGTCACCTACGGTCACGACTACAAGGAGATCCACCGCGTCAACGGCACGATGATCAACCAGAACGAGACCGCCGCGAAGTTCATGCTGGGCCAGGGCTACAAGACCTGGGTCGTCATCCACGACACCACGGACTACGGCAAGGGCCACGACAGGTTCTTCACGCAGTACGCGACCGCGGGCGGCGCGAAGATCCTCGCCGACTTCGGCGTCGGCGCCGACCAGCAGGACTTCACCGCCGAGCTCACCCAGGCGAAGGCGCTCAAGCCCGAGGTCATCTACTTCGGCGGCCTCACGCCCATCGGCGTCCGCATCCGCCAGCAGATGGACAAGCTCGGCCTCGAGGCCGAGCTCCAGGGCACCTCCGGCATCGTGAACGACGACTTCATCCGGGCGCTCGGCCCGCTCGCCGAGGGCGTGGTCGCCTTCCGCGAGGGCGCCGACGCCACGAAGCTCCCGGGCGGGAAGTTCTTCCTCGAGAAGTACGCGGCGCAGGGCTACCCGCAGAGCCAGGAGGCCTACGGCCCCTTCGCCTACGTCGCGGCGGACCTCCTCATGGACACCATCGAGAAGGTCGGCCCCGACCGGAAGAAGATCATCGCCGCGCTCGAGAAGGTGAAGGACCGCGACTCGATCGTGGGGAAGATCACGTTCGACGACCACGGCCAGAACGTCGTCCCCGTCATCACGAAGTACGTCGTCCAGGACGGGAAGTGGGTGATGTGGGAGGACAGCGAGTACGCGAGCGGCAAGCGGAAGCTGAAGAAGGGGCAGTAGGGGTCTGCGTGAGGGCCTCAGGCGTCAGGCTTCAGGAAGACCGCCGCGCATCGGGCGCTTCCCGAGGCCCGAAGCCTGAGGCCTGAAGCCGCGCAAGGGCAACATGGACGCCGCGCTCATCGGCCAGTACGTCGTGAACGGCGCCATGCTGGGCATGATGTACGCCCTCGTGGCGCTCGGGTTCACGCTGTTCTTCGGCGTCCTCGACGTCATCCAGTTCGCGCACGGCGACGTCGTCACGGCGGGCGCCTTCGCCGGGCTCGCCACCGCCCTCGCGCTCGAGGGCGCCGGCGTGCGATCCGACGCCGCGCTCCTCGTCGCGGTGACCGCGGCGGCCGTGCTCTCCATGGCCGCGCTCGGGATGATCCTGGCGCGCGCCCTCGTCCTGCCGCTCAGGTCGGCGCCCGCGCTGAACGTCCTCCTCGCCACGCTCATGGCGGGCACCGTCCTCCGCGAGTGCATCCGGCTCTTCTTCCCGAACGGCTCGCAGCCGCACCGCTTCCCGGCCCTCCTCCCCTCCGGAGCGTTCACGCTCGGCCGGCTCACGCTGCGGCACGACAACCTCCTCATGCTCGGCGCGGGGCTCCTCCTCGTGGCCGGGACCCATCTCCTCATCCGCCGCACGCGGCTCGGCCTCGCCATCCGGGCGGTGGCGCAGGACGGGGAGACGGCGAGGACCATGGGCATCGACTTCGACCGCATCGTCCTCGTGACGTTCGCCATCGGCTCCGGCCTCGCCGCCATCGCCGGCACCATGCACGGCCTCTACTACAACGAGGTGAACTTCGG
>DATDDC010000593.1:0-4683 GCA_036523995.1 Anaeromyxobacter sp. | reverse complement strand
CGCGATGCCGAGGAGGCGCCGCGCCTCCGCGGGCGAGGCCGGGTCGCGCCCCGCCTTCGCGGCGCGGCCGGCGGCCAGCGCCACGAGCTCCCGGGATCCCTTCGCCAGGACGCCCTTCGAGACGAAGAGGTTGTCCTCGAGGCCCACGCGCACGTGCCCTCCCATCCCGAGCGCCACCTCGGCGAGCGGAAGCTGGAACCTGCCGATGCCCGCGACGGACCAGTGGGTCCGCTCCGGCATGCCTTCCACGAGGAAGCGGAGGTTCCGCTCCGAGCCGCCCATGCCGCCGGGGACTCCGAGCACGAACTGCAGGTGGTACGGGGCCGCGAGGTGGCCCTTCTCGAGGAGCCAGCGCAGCGTGTCGAGCATCCCGGCGTCGTAGACCTCGCACTCCGGCACGAGGCGCTTCTCGCGGAGCCGCGCCGCCACCTTCACGATGTCGGGGCGCGCGTTCACGAACACGCCGTCGCCGAAGTTCATGGTGCCCATGTTGAGCGTGCCCATCTCGGCGCCCTCCACGAGCGAGCCGAGCCGCTCCTCGAGCGACATCCCCACCGCGCCGCCGGTCGAGCACTGGACGACGACGTCGCTCCCCGCCGAGCGGATGCGATCGATGATCTCGCGGAAGTGCGCGGGCTCCTGCGAGGGCCGCCCGTCCGGCCAGCGCGCGTGGAGGTGGACCACGGCGGCGCCCTCCGCGGCGGCGTCGACGGCCGCCTGCGCGATCTCCGCGGGCGTGTACGGCACGTACGGGCTCTGCTCGCGCGTCACCTCGGCGCCCACGACGGCGGCGGCGATGACTACTTTCTCTGACACGGTTCTCTCCTAGCCGGCTCCGACATCCGGCCGAGGCGCTTTTCGCGAAGCGAAATGCGCCCGGCCGGTCCTTACCGGCTACGCGGTACAGGCTCCTGCCGGATGCGCTGCTTCTCCTTCGGCACCACCACGGTGCCCACCGCGCGGCACACGACGACGGGCTCCACGAGCGCCTCGGCCGCGCTGTCCGAGAGGTCCGGGCGGGGCCGGATCACCTTGCGCGCCTCGAAGCGGAACTTGCGCGACGTGTTCCCGACGTGGAGGAGCTCCGCGTCCACCTCGAGGTAGTCGCCGGCGAACGTCGGGGCGAGCACCTCGACGGACTCGTAGGCGCGCAGGAGGCCCTCGTCTCCGTCCATCCGGATGCAGGCCTCGGTGACCGCGTCTCCGAAGAGCGCCAGGATGCGCGCGCCGTCGACGAGGTTGCCTCCGTAATGCGCGTCGGCTTGGGACATGCGGCAACGGAGGGTGACCTTCATGCCGGCTCCTTCCCCATGCGCCGGAGCACCGCCCCGACGATGTAGTTCGCGACGTCGGACGGCTTCGTGCCCGGCCCGAAGCCCGCGTCGTAGCCGAGGTCGAGGGCGAGGCGGTGATCGATGCGCGGCCCGCCCAGGATGGCGGTGACGCTCGCGCGGATGCCGAGGCGCTCGAGCTCGTCGATGAGCTGTCGCGCGTTGTCGCGGTGGACGTCGCGCTGGGTCACGACCTGCGAGACGAGGACGGCGTCGGCGTGCCGCTCCCGGCACAGGCGCGCGAGCCGCACGTTCTCCACCTGCGCCCCGAGGTTCGCCGCCTCGAAGCAGGTGTAGCGCTCGAGGCCGTAGTCGCCGGCGTAGCCCTTCATGTTCATGATGGCGTCGATGCCGACGGCGTGCGCGTCGGAGCCCGTGCAGGCGCCCAGGACCACGATGCGGCGTCCGACCTCGCGCAGCGCGAAGGCGTTCAGCTCGTCGAAGCCGCGCTTGCGCGAGACGACCTCGGGGACCTGGATCTTGCCCCAGTCGACCGCGGCCGAGGTCCTGCCGTAGACGACGAAGAAGGTGTAGTGCTCGGCGGCCGGCTCCATGGAGGCGACGTGCACCTGTTCCATGCCCATGCGCTGCGCGATCTCCGCGGCCGCCTCGCGCGCGCGCTCGCCCGCGGGGACCGGCAGGACGAAGGAGAGCTGCACGATGCCGTCGTCGCGGCGATCGCCGTAGGGCCGAATGACCTCCGCCGGGGCCCACTCGCGGGGAGGGGGCGGGCTCATTCCTGACCTCCGCTGCGCGCGGGCGTGGTCCTCAAGCCTGACCTCCGATGCGCGCGGTGTCGAACAGCGCCCGGTACGCCTCGAGGGCCTCGGGGGAGGCGGGCGAGGCCGCCGTGAAGAACACGCGGTACTGCATGCCGCCGTCGCACACGGCGAAGGCCCAGACGTGCCAGCCCCCCTGATCGCCCTCGAGCATCTGCCCCGGGTGGCCGGCGAAGCGCGTGGGGTGGCGGCGCGCCCGCTCGTAGGCCCCGGCCTGCTGGCGCAGCCGGTCCTCGGCGTCCGCGAGGCATGCCCTCTCGTCGTCGAACTCGCTCGCGCGATGCGTGATCTCGACCCGCGCCATCCCGTCGGGCTGCTCGAGCGCGACGCGCCCCTCGCCGCCCGCCGGCCTCCAGGTGGCGGGAGCCTCGAAGCGGAGGTCCTTCAGCTCGTACACGAGCCATCCCTCCCGCCCCGACGGCTTCCCCGCCGGCGCCGGCGCGAGCGCGTCCCGCAGGCCGGCGCAGCCCGAGAGCGCGAGGGCCGCCGCGAGGAGCGCCCGCCTCATCTCGCCTCCTCCAGGATCTCGAGGAACGGGTTGAAGTAGCCGGGCTCGCGCTCCACCACGCCCCCGAGGCCCTTGCCGCCGTCCTCGGACCTCGCCACGTCGCCGAAGCGCGCCCTCCCGATCGCCTTCATGAGGCCGTCGCGCGCCACCTCCTCGAGGAGGGCCAGGGCCTTGCCCAGCGTCTCGTTGGCGCGCCGCTCCACGATCCCGCCCGGCCGGAGCTGGATCTCGGCCCCCATGGAGCGCCAGGCCCGGTACACGTAGTCGGCGCTCTTCAGGGCCACGTAGCGGTCCATGAGGAAGGGGTTGTGCATGGCCTCCGTCATCATGCCGAGGAGCTGGATGCCCTGCCCCGTGACCCAGGTGACGACGTCGGCCATGACGTCGTAGGCGTGGCTGAAGAAGATGTCGCCCTGCTTGTGCTTGGTGGGCGGCATGTACTTGATGGGCGAGTCGGGGAAGAGGGTGCGCACGAGGAGCGCCTGCGCCAGCTCGCGGGCGATGGTGTCCTCGCGCGCCGGATCGATCTCGAAGCTGTGGCCGAGGCCGATGAGGCGGTCCGGCAAGCCGGCGCGGTGCGCGAAGCTCTGGTTCACGAACTGGGAGGCGACGACGGTGTGGGCCGCCTCGTCCGCGTCGGCGGTGGTGATGTAGTTGTCCTCGCCCGTGTTGATGACGATGTCCGCGAGGGCGCAGATGCGCCGCGAGAAGTGCTGGTCGCAGAGCGTCCGCTTCATGTTGATGTCGCGGAAGAGGATGCCGTACATGGCGTCGTTGAGGAGCATGTCGAGCCGCTCCCACGCCGCGATGAAGGCGATCTCGGGCATGCACAGGCCCGAGGAGTAGTTCGTGAGGTGGAGGTAGCGCCCCAGCCGCCGCGCCTCGTCGTCGAGGGCGGCGCGCATGATGCGGAAGTTCTCCTGCGTGGCGTAGGTCCCGCCGTAGCCCTCGGTGGTGGCGCCGTGCGGCACGTAGTCGAGGAGCGACTGGGCCGTGGAGCGGATCACCGCGATGATGTCGGCGCCGGCCTGGGCGGCGGCGCGGGCCTGCTCCACGTCGTCGTGGATGTTGCCGGTGGCGACGATGAGGTACTTGTGCGGCCTGGGGCCGACGCCGAGCTCCGCCTCGAGCGCGTGGCGCGCCTTCACCCTGCGGCGAAGCTCGTCCACGGCGGCCCGGGCGTCGCGCCGCATCTCCTCCTGCATGGCCCGCTCCTCGTCGGGGGCGAGCGGGGCGGGCCGGGGCGGGAGCGAGATGAGCTTCTCGACCACGCTCACCGGGTCGGCCGCGCCGCGACGCAGCGCGTACCCGAGCCAGTACGCGGCGCCGCGCCCGAGGAGCTTCTTCTCGTGGAGCGCGTCCACGGCGAGGTTCACGAGCGGGACGCCTCGCGGGCCCGCGTCGTGGAACCCGTGCAGCCGCAGGGCGGTCCGCTCGATCGAGACGGTGGTGTGCCGCCGCACGAGCTCGAGCACCTTGGCCGTGATCTCGTCGGCGAGCGCGCGGCAGCGCTCGACGTTCGCGCCGTCGAGCGGCAGGTCCGGGACCGTTCGGCCGTCGGCGAGCTGCATGGGGGATGGGTATGCCGGCCCGCCCATTCGGGCAAGTTCCTGCTCGTGACCCGAGCGCGGATTTCCGTGCCCGTGCCCCACCCCGATTCCGCGACGGTCGCGGTCGAGGTCGGGGTCGCGGTCGGGGTCGCGGTCGGGGTCGCGGTCGGGGTCGAGGTCGAGGTCGGGGTCGGGGTCGGGACAGGTCGGTCCCGGCGTGCCCCGCCCGCTCGCGTTACATCGTCACCCCGTGTCCCCCGTCCGCCTCATCGTCGCGGGCGACGATCCCCTCGCCCGAGCCGGCCTCGCCTCCCTCCTCTCCGGCCGCTCCGACGTGACCATCGCCGGCGAGTCCCGCATCGACGACGCCCCGCGGACGGCCGCGGCGGGCGCGGCCGACGCCGTGCTCCTGGACCTCGGCCCATCCGGCGCGGCCCCTTCCGGCCTCGCCGAGGCGGTGCACGCGCCCGTGGTCGCCCTCGCGGCGAGCGAGCCCCAGGCCGCCGAGGCCATCC
>DATDDC010000592.1:0-3218 GCA_036523995.1 Anaeromyxobacter sp. | reverse complement strand
CCTTTCACAATGCGGATGTTCTCCGCGGCCTCGATCCGCCCTTCGGCTCCGCGGGGGGCCGGGCCCGGCTCCGCTCCGGGTGAAGCTTCGCCGCGCCGGTCGTACCCGTCGAGGTCGGGCTCGAGCCCGCCGCCTTGCCGGCCTGCGGCTCCGCCGGCTCGCGGCTCGCCGCGCCGCGCTCGAACGGATCGTTCCCGAGCGCCGGCCGGCGCGGCCGCGCACGCCCCCTGGGCTCCTTGCGTCGCTTCGTCCCTCCCACGCCGGTCCTTGTAGACGCGCGCCGCGGGGCCCGTCAAACACCGTTTCGAGCGCGCGGGACCGAGTCGGATCGCCGTGCTAGGAGAGGTCGATGCCGCGCATCCAGGTGCTCCCTCCCGGGCTCGTGAACCAGATCGCCGCCGGCGAGGTGGTCGAGCGCCCGGCCTCGGTCGTGAAGGAGCTCGTCGAGAACGCGCTCGACGCGGACGCGCGAGCGATCTCCGTCGACGTGGAGGAGGGCGGCCTCGCTCTCGTGCGCGTGGCGGACGACGGATCGGGGATGGATCGCGAGGACGCGCGGCTGGCGCTCGAGCGCCACGCGACCTCCAAGCTGCGCGGCGCGGAGGGCCTCTCCGCCATCGCCACGATGGGCTTCCGCGGCGAGGCGCTCCCCGCCATCGCCTCGGTGTCCCGCTTCCGGCTCGACACGGCCGCCGCCGGGGACGGCGCGGGCACACGCCTCGAGATCGAGGGCGGGGCGCTGCGCGAGGCCGGCGACATCGCCCGGCCTCGGGGCACCACCGTCGAGGTGCGCGACCTCTTCTTCAACACCCCCGCCCGCCGCAAGTTCATGCGCGCGGGGCCGACCGAGGCCGGCCACGTCACCGAGGCCGTGATCCGCCTCGCGCTCGCGCGCGCCGACGTCGGGTTCACCCTGAGATCGGGTGGGCGGCTCGTCCTCGGCGCGAGGGCGGGGGCCGGGCTCGCCGATCGCGCCGCGCAGGCCCTGGGCCGCGAGGCGCACCGCCACCTCGTCCCGGTGGACGCCTCTCGCGGCGACGTCCGCGTGCACGGGCTCGTCTGCTCGCCGGATCACTCGGAGGCGACGGGCCGCGCGCTCTATCTCTTCGTCAACGGCCGCTGGGTCCGCGATCGCGGCGCCGCGCACGCGGTGCTGCGCGGCTTCGCGGGGTCGCTGCCGGCCGGCCGCCATCCGGCGGGCGTCCTCTTCATCGAGCTTTCCCTCGGGCGCGTGGACGTGAACGTCCACCCGCAGAAACACGAGGTCCGCTTCGCCGACGCGCGAGAGGTCTACGACGCGGTGTTCCACGCCGTCGCGTCCACGCTCCGGACCGCTCCCTGGCTCGGTCGATCCATATCCGGGGCCCCTCCGAAGGACGCAAATTCGTACCCGGGTGGACAGGCGAGCGCACCTCTTGCGGGGGAAGAGGCGGCCGAGGTCCTCGCGTGGGCGCGGTCAGCGAGCCCCCCGCCGGGGAGCGGGGCCGACGTACAGCCGCCCTTCGGAGACCCGTTCGCATCGCAAACGTTCGATTTCGACACTCCAGCGTCCGGTTTCGGAAAAGCCCCCGAAGCGACCGTTCACCAGGGCTACTTCCGGTCGCTCCGCTACGTCGGCCAGCACGCCCGGACCTACCTCGTCTGCGAGGCGCCCGGGGGCACGCTCGTCGTCGTGGATCAGCACGCGAGCCACGAGCGGCTCCTCTTCCACGGGCTTCGCGAGGCCTTCCGGTCGCGCACGCTGCCCGTGCAGCCCTTCCTGCTCCCGCAGGTCGTCGCGCTGCCGCCCGCGGCCGCGCGCGTGCTGGAGGGCGCCCTCGAGGATCTTCGCAAGGTTGGCCTCGACGTGGAGCCCTTCGGCGGGGACAGCTTCGCCGTGAAGGGCGCGCCCGCTGCGCTCGGCGGCGCGGATCTGGAAGGGCTTCTCGGCGATCTCGCGAGCCAGCTCGCGGAGGTCGAGCGGGGCAGCGCCGTCGACGAGGCGCACCACGATCTCCTCGCCACGATGGCTTGCCACTCCGCAGTCCGCGCGAATCAGGACATCTCGGCCGAGGAGGCCCGGGCCCTCCTCGACGGCCTCGACGCCATCGACTTCAAGGCGCGCTGCCCCCACGGGAGGCCCGTGGTCTTCGAGCTGCCGATCGGGGAGCTGGAGCGCCGCGTGGGGCGGAGGTGATCGCGGATGACTCGGCTTCGGGAACGCTGTAGGGCGAGGCTGTAATTCAGGGAGGGTGGCGGCTGGAAAAGACGACTCGCGGACCCCGCCGAGGTCGAGGAGCGAACGAGCAGGCTTTGAAATCCTGCAATGTTTCCTGCTCGTCGTCCGGCACCGCTGATGCACAAGACTCGAGACGTGCAAGGCTCGATCACCAGCAAGGACATCCTCCTTCACGCCTTCACGATCGTCCGCCTTTTCGGGCCGACGTTCTACCTGAGGTGCGTGAGGGCCATCGCGAGCGGCCGGCCCTGCACGTTCCTCGAGGTCCTCGCGGCCCGGCGCTGAAGAGCGGCGATCCGCGGGCTGCCGAGCCCCCCTTTCTCCCAGCATCCAGGCAGCGGCTCCGGCCGGGCGAGCGGCGTTCGCGCGGCGGCCGCGGGTGTGGCTGCCGGACGGCGGTCCCGTGACCCGGAGACTTCACTCAGGGCGGGTGTTCGGCGGACCCGGGTTGCAGGCGTCACCCACCATGGGCCCGTGACGCCTCGCCGCGCGACGCGCTCCATGTCGACACGCCGCGGTGGACGATGTGCCGCCCCTTTGGCACAGTCGGCCCGTGGCGCGCGATCCCCGCTACCGGCCCTTTCGTATCGCCCTGTGGGCGATCTACCTCCTCGTGGTCGGCGTGTCGTCCGGGCTCGCCATCCGGAGCATCGTCAAGAACCTGCGCGGCCCGTCTCTGCCGGTCGCCGCAGGGGAGCTCCCCACGCGTGCCGCCCTGCGCGTCTGCGTGGGCGAGCTGGAGGCTCTCCACAAGGAGCAGAACGAGCGCGCCTGGCGCCTCGGCACCGATGCCGGCGAGGGCGACGCCGTCCAGCGCTGGCAGATCTGGTCCCGGGAGTGGGAGCAGCGCGTGCGCGATCTGGCGGAGCGCTGCCGCCTCGATGGAGCCGCGCCGGGCCCGGGCGAGTTCGGCAAGCGAGAGGAGCTGGCCCGGGCGCGCGACGCGGTGCTCGCAATGCACCGGGGCTACGCGGCCCAGGTGGGCCGCTTCGCCCAGGAG
>DATDDC010000591.1:0-3770 GCA_036523995.1 Anaeromyxobacter sp. | reverse complement strand
GGTGGCCGGGATGAAGAAGCCGACCTCGCGCGGGCTGAAGGGCTCGCGGATGTCGATGGCCCGGACGCCGGCGTTGAACCAGGAGACGAACACGAGCTTGCCGTAGAAGACGCTCGTGAAGGACTCGTTGCTCGAGTGCGATCCGAACCGGCCGCCGCGGCTGCAGAAGTCGCCGCTCGCCGCCGGGACGTGGAAGTTCGCGACCGGCATCGGCTTCGACGGCGTCGAGATGTCGACGACGTAGGTCATCTGCCGGTTGTCGGAGCAGCGGTTTCCGCCCGCCTCGTTCACGAGGATGATGAAGTCCCGCACGGCGTTCGGGCTCGCGGCGAAGTCGGGCACGGGCTGCTGGATGACGGGGAACACGGTGTGCGCGCCCATGGTGGGCGAGGTGTCGAGGCGGCCCAGCTGCGAGCAGAGGAGATCGGCCTCGGTCGGGTTCGTGCGGAAGTCCGCGGAGGGCGGCGTCGCGCACTTCGTCGGATCGAGCAGCTTCGCGCGGTCGACGATCTGGAGGATGCCGTTCGAGCCGGTGCCGTGCCCGAAGTACACGCGATCGCCGAGCGCGATCATGCCGTGCACCGTCTGCGGGACCGGTCCGGTGGAGCCGGGCTGCTGCCCGACGAGGCCGTAGTTGCGGATGAACTTCGGGTCGGCCGGGTTCGAGAGGTCGAAGATCTGCGTCATGCGGTTCGCGCGCCAATTCGGGAACGACGGCGTGGCGTGGACGAGGTCGGTGCCGTCCGACACCAGGTACGCGATCCCGGTGTCGCACTCCCACCAGCTCTTGTGCGTGTTGCGGAGGTTCGCGACGACCGTCGTGACGAGCACGGGGTGGCTCGGATCCGTGACGTCGAACACCTCGTGCGAGCTGGCGGTGGCGCGCAGGAGGTAATGCTTCGCCCGCGCCGGATCGCCGTTGAGGTTCGCGCTGGGGAGCTCCTTCGCGCTGCAGGCGCGAACCATCTGGGCGCCGCCGGCCTCGCCGGCGCCCGACGGGCCCGGGATGTGGAAGAGGAACGTCGGGTGGCGCGGATCGGTGACGTCGACGATCGACGTTCCGTTCTTCTCCATCACGCCGGTGAGCGGGTTCAGCGCCTCCCCGCCGTGGTGCCCGACGTACGCGATGGACCGCCCTCCCTGCTCGTGCACGATCGGCTGATAGGCCGAGCGCGCCTGCAGGTCGTTGAATCCGACGAGCTTCATGTTCTTCGCTTCGGCCTCTCGACGGCTCGCTTGCTGGCGGGAGTCGGCCCTGCCGACGCCGGCGACGAGAAGCGCCATTCCCAGCGGGACGAGAGCGCCCCTCACGAGAAATCGCGCCATGCGATCCTCCTTCGACCTTTGTTCTGAGGACGTGGAACTGGCCGGAGCCCACACGCTCCGGCGGCGAAAGGTTAGGCGCCTTCGTCGCCGCCCCGGCGGGCACCGGGAGGGTGCGGCCTCGACTGGGATGGCTCCACTCGGGGTGCGGGGAGCCCTAGCCTCGCCCGCCCTCGAGCCGCGAAAGGAGCATGCGCGCCGCGCCCGCGGCGGGCGGCGGCGCCTCCGGGATGGGGAGGGGCTGGGCGGCGAGGAGCTCGGCGAGGTGCGCCGCCGTCCGCGGGTTCCGCCACCAGTCCTCGTCGAACCGCTCCCGCACCTCGATGCGGAGCCGCTCGCCCGCGCCCGCGCCGCGCACGGCCGCGGCGAGGCGCGAGGCGTCCCCGTCGCGCGAGGCGCGCACGCCGTCCCACGCGGCGAGCGTCGCCTGGGTGAGGGCGTCCCGGTGCGCGTTCCTCCACGCCGCTCCCGAGAGGCCGCGCTCGACCTCCGTGGCGACGCGGAGCGCCGCCGCGTCCGCGCGCAGCGCGAAGAGCCGGCGCAGGGCCAGGTCCCGCACCACGTCGGGCGCATGCCGTTTCTCGACGTCCGCGCGCTCGGCGAGCCAGCGCGGCTCGAGGAGGAGCGAGCCGAGGAGCCACGCCAGCGCCTCCGCCAGGACGGGATCGCGGGAGGACGGCCGCGCCGCGGCCGCCGCGAAGGCGCGGGCGAAGGCGGCGATGAGGTCCTGCCAGTCCCCTGCGCCGCCGCGCGGGCGGAACGAGGCGTGCGCCCCCACCGCGTGCGCGCCGGGCCAGGCCCCCGGCCCGTACCCGCGATCGATCTCGATGCGGGCGAGGTCGAGGCCGAGCCCCTCGAGCGAGGCGCGAAGCGAGACCTCGAGCATGCCGGCCTTGAAGAGGCCGTCCCAGCGCCGGAGCGCGAGGACGCGGAGGAGGTCGCCGCGCGCGAGCCCGGCTCCGCGCTTCGGCTCGCCGAGCTCGCGCCGCGCCGAGAAGGCGAGCACGTCGCGGTACGCGTCGTCCGACGCCGAGAGGGCCGCGTCGCCCTCCACGACCGCGGTCCAGTCCGGGGCGAGCCCCACCTCGGCGCGGGCCCTCGCCCGCGCCTCGGCCCATGCCTCGCGCGCGCTCGCGGCCTCCGCCATCGCCTCCGCGGCGGCGCGGGAGAGCGCGGCCCTCCGCTCCGGGTCCTCCTCGCGCGGAAGCGCGATCTCGATGGCGCCGAGCGGCTCCGCTCTCGAGCCCCGGACGTCGGCGGCCCGCGCGTCCGCGGCCCGCCAGCGCTCCTCGTGCTCGGCGGCCGCGCGCTCGGCCCGGAGCGATGCGACGCGCCCCGCCAGATCCTCGCGCCCGTCCTCCCGGAGCGCCGCGGCGGTGTCCTTGTGCGCCGCCCGGTGGTGCTCCTGGAACAGGCGCCCGATCGCCGGCTCGGCCTCCAGGCCCGCGGCGTGCCGCGAGCGAGTCTCATCGAGCGCGAGGACGAGCGCGTCGACGTCTCCGGCCAGCGCATCGATCTCGTCCGCGTCCATGGTACAAAGCTCCTTTCGCCGCGGGGTTGCGAGAGCGCGATCGCCAGGCCGACTTGACAGCGCCCGGCTGCACCTTACGTTACCGAGCGGAGCTTCGCAGGTATGCCCATCTACGAGTACGAATGCCCGAAGTGCGGACGCTTCGACGTCCTCCAGAAGATGTCGGCCCCGGCGCTCAAGACCCATGACGCGTGCGGCTCCAGGGTGAAGAAGGTCATGTCGGCGAGCTCGTTCGCGCTCAAGGGCTCGGGGTTCTACATCAACGACTACAACGGCCGTCACGACGCCGCCATCACCGGCAGGGACGAGAAGAAGGCCGAGAGCAAGCCCGACAGGAAGGACGCGAAGAAGTCCGACGCCTGCGCGAGCTGCCCGGCCGCGAAGCCCTCCGCCGCGTAGCGCCCGTTCCAGGGTGAAGCGCCTCTCGCTCGCCGTCGGCCCGAAGGACGAGGGCGAGCGCCTCGACCGATTCATCGCCGCGCGCGGCGGGATCTCCCGCGGCGAGGCGCGCCGCGCGCTCGAGGCGGGCGGCGTCTTCGTCGAGGGCCGCCGCTGCAAGGTGGCGAGCCGGCCGGTGCGGGCCGGGCAGTCCATCGCGGTGAACCTGGAGGAGTCCGGGCGGGCCGCGAGCCCCGCGCTCCCCCTCGAGCGCGATCGGCTCCTCTTCGCCGACGCGGACCTCGCCGCCGTGGACAAGCCCGCGGGCGTCCCCGCCCAGCCGACGCTCACCACGGACGCGGGCACGCTGCCCGACCTCGTGGCCGCGCTCCTCGGCTCGCCCGTCACGCTCGTCCACCGGCTCGACCGCGAGACCTCGGGGGTGACCGTCTTCGCGCGGACGAGGGCGGCCGCCGCCGCGCTCGCCGAGGCGTTCCGCGCCGGCGCGACCGAGAAGACGTACCTCGCCCTCGCCGCC